>CAZNRJ010000534.1:0-2264 GCA_964574945.1 uncultured Ohtaekwangia sp.
CCTTGGCGGGATCAATCCATCTTCTTTCTTTAATGCCGGTGCGTTCGGTAATCCATTCGTCATTGGTATCCATCATGACAGAAAGCTGTGCATTGGTAACAACTGTTTCAGGAACATGATGACCTAATCCTACAATTTTTGAGTAGCGCATTCGATTTAGACTTTAAAAAACGCACTAAGTTAAGGAAATGTTATTGGATCGCGAATGTGAAAAAGAACCGTACCTGAGTACAAAACTATGCTCAGGATACGGTGCCATGCATTACTTTTTCACCAGCCCCTTCGTGTTATCACCTGAGTGCCGGTCTATCAATTTATGCAAAGGATCAATGCCCGCTTTTCGGGGTCTTGAGGCAACCATTATTTTGAATGCATTCTCCTTTTTGGTGATTTTGTGTTTTTTCAGGTAGATCAGGCTATCCTTGCCGGCAACATTCTTTCCATACACTCCAATATCAATCCAATCGTCAATAGGAATGTTTGTTTCAATACCTGTGCTATCGGCCCTGACTTTTTCAGCCGATACATGTAAAGAAACCTCAAATTGCTTTTCATTTATTTCACGATAAGTAGCGGAGTCGGTTTTGTTTTCAAAGAGGGTGATCGTTTCAAACATATCATGAATAATGTATTGCATACTATCCGGTGTCACTTTACGGATTTCTTTTAGCAAATCAGCAGAAGTAGGATAGGGTGCATCCTTAAAACGCCATTCTTTGTTGAATCTACGGAATGCAGCATTCACACTATCTTCACCAATGTAGTCCTGCAGCGCAAAGAAAATAAGGGAAGCTTTTTGGTAATGAATGTATCCTTGTCTTTCAACAAACTCAAGCGGTTGTTCTTTCTTGCGCTCACCCGCACGGCCGCTTAAGTAGCGATCTAATTCATATTTAAGATAGCGTTCAACAATTTCCGGTGTGAACTTATGTTTGATCACCATAAGCGCTGAGTATTGTGACATGCTTTCGCTGAGCATCGCGTTCCCTTTCACACCGGCTTCCATTACCTGGTGGCCCCACCATTGATGTGCCACTTCGTGTGCAGTTACATAGTAAGTAAAGTCAATGTCCTTATCGGGATCGTCAATTTTTGCAATGAACCCGATCCCTTCAGAGAAAGGAATTGTATTTGCAAAAGACTGGGCAAAGCTTGCGTAACGCGGAAACTCCATAATGCGCACTTGCCTGTATTGATAAGGACTGAAATTCTCTTCATAATAACTAAGCGCATCTTTCATTCCTTCCATCATGTGCTCCAGGTTATATTCGTGGCCCGGATGGTAGTAGATTTCTAAATTGACATCATTCCACTTGTCTTTTTTTACGGCATACTTTGCTGAAACCATGGAATAAAAATTACACATAGGCGCATCCATCGTGTAGTTAAAATAGACACGATCACCTTCTTCCCACTGTTTCACTAAATACCCGGGGGCGATGGCAACCTGACCTTTATCTGTACTTATCTGAATGTTAAAATCAATGTGATCCGCATCGTCACCAAACAGGCTCATGCTTTTTCCGCGCGGGTCATTGCGCTCCATCATCCGTTCACGTTCCGGCAATCCCTTTTCTTTGCGATCATTGTCATCCGACATCTCGCCACCTTTATCGTATCCTAATGACGGGAAATATAGATTGTTAAAGAAGGTACCATTAAAGATAACTTGTGTATTGGACCGGCTTGTTTCCACAAATCCTTTCGTGGTAAAATTGGTTTTGAAATCCATCCGCAAGCTATCTCCGGGCTGCAAAGGTTGCTCAAGGCTATAGATGGTGTACTTAAACTTATCAAACCTTTCTTTCACGCCATTCTTGCGATCGAACCTTAGGTATTCAGTAGTGTTTCCTGGTGAAACATCTTCCTGGATGTGAATTTCAGAAATGGGATTCTCAGTTTTGTTTTTGAGTATGAAGTAACCTTCGGCAACAAAATCCCGCTTTGACGGATAGATGTCTACCTTCAAATCTACGGCAGTAATTTTTGGCTGCGGAAGAAACTCATACTTTTTCAATGTTTTTTCAAAATCGACTTGCAAGTCTTTCCGTTGCTCGGAGTTTGTGTAGTCGTTCAGGATATTTGTATTGTAGAAAATATAAAATCCGGTTGATCCGAAAAGCAGTATTGATCCTGCAATTAATAAAATGAGTTGGCGTGAGAGCCGAAGTTTACCGGCCTTCCAGCGCATGTTCATGACAGACTCAGAGCCACGTACCGAAAAGATAACCGCGATCGCAAAGAGGAAGATGACAAAGGCTGCC
>CAZNRJ010000535.1:0-2250 GCA_964574945.1 uncultured Ohtaekwangia sp.
GCCACAGCGACTATCCGTGATGGCAGGTTAGTTATCCCGATTATGGCTCAGCACAAACGGAGATTGCCCGGGTTAATTATGGATGAATCGGCAACGGGACAAACAGTGTTTATGGAACCGTTGGATGTGCTGGAAGCGAATAATGAGATTCGGGATTTGATTCATGCAGAGCGAAGGGAAGTGATAAAAATCCTGAGAGAACTTACCGGTCTCCTGCGAGTTCATTTGCATGAACTAACACCGGCTTATCAGTTTTTGGCTATTATTGATTTCACACGGGCAAGGGCAAAATTTTCTTTAGATATAGGGGCTGAGCTGCCGACATTAAAACCCGACCCCGATTTGAATTGGTTGCATGCCCGGCATCCCCTGTTGTACCTGAGTTTGAAAGGAAAACGAGAAGTTGTGCCGCTGACCATTGACTTAACCGAAGCAAATCCATTTCTTCTGATATCGGGTCCCAATGCAGGCGGTAAATCGGTGTGTTTAAAAACAGTAGGGCTGATTCAATATATGGCGCAATGCGGACTGCTGGTGCCACTGCATGATAAGTCCACGGTTGGGTTGTTTAAAAATATTTTCTTAGACATTGGCGATCAGCAATCGATCGAAAATGATTTGAGCACGTACAGCTCACACCTTAAAAATATGGCGTTCTTTCTTCATCATTCAAACCAGCATACGCTGGTGTTGCTTGATGAATTAGGTGCCGGTACCGATCCAAACTTTGGTGGCGGTATTGCGGAATCCATTTTAGATGGTTTGTTAAAGCGAAATGTCTGGGGCGTTGCTACCACGCATTATTACAACCTGAAATTGTTTGCAAGCAATAACAATAACATTCGTAATGGCGCCATGTTATTCGACTCAAAAAAATTAGCCCCTTTATTTCAGTTAGAGATTGGAAAGCCCGGAAGTTCATTTGCGTTGGAAATTGCCCGTAAAACAGGGTTGCCTTATGAAACGATTCAACGGGCTGAGAAAATTATCGGGCAAGAGTTAACAGGGTTAGAATCTTTAATGAAGTCGGTTGCTGAAGAAAAGCAATCGTTAGATAAGCGACAGAAGGAGATTAAGGAACAGGAACGAACCCTTAGTGAAACTTTAAACCGGTATGAAGTCCTGTCTTCTGAACTTACCTCTAAAAAGAAAGAAATATTAGATAAGGCGAAAACGGAAGCTTCTAATCTTTTAAAAGAAACAAACAGAGAGATTGAAAAAACCATTCGGCATATCCGTGAAAACAAAGCCGAGAAAAAAGAAACAAGAAAAGTCCGGGAAGGATTGCAGGGCCTTGTACAAAAAGTTAAGCCCAGTGTTATTATTCCCGAACAGATTGAGATAATTGAAGTGGGTGATTATGTGCGGTTAGCAGGGCAGGAGGTAAGCGGAAAAGTGTTATCCATAAATGACAAAAGCGCAATTGTCCAGTTTGGGGATTTGCGTTCGCAGGTTAAGCTGAAGCAGTTGGTGCGAAGTGACAAGGCAATTGTAAACCCGACCTTCGCAAAAGCAAAGTCTTTTGGAATTGACGTGATGTCCAAGCAATCAAATTTTGTAAGCACATTGGATATCCTCGGCAAGCGGGTGGAAGAAGTAACTTCTTTGCTGGATCAGTTTGTTGATGATGCGTTGCTTTTGGGCCAGGCCGAATTAAAAATCCTGCATGGAAAAGGTGAAGGTGTGCTGCGCAAAGTTGTGCGGGAGCGACTGAAGACAATAAAAGGAGTTGCTTCGTTTGCCGATGAGCATGTGGAGCGCGGAGGTGCAGGTATAACCGTGGTGGTGCTGAAATAAAAAAACCTGCTCAATTGAACAGGTTTTTAAATATTGTAAAGACTGATTTATAGTTTAAATTCAAATACCCAGTCTCCTGAAACTACTCCAGTTCTTGCGTCATACCCAGCTCCTGTAAAATTAAAGCTAATAGTGAGTGTGGATTCTGTGACTCCATAGGTCATTGTTAATTCATCTGCGGTTCCCTTATCACGAATCATTTGAGTTTCAACAGCGCTTCCAAATTCCCATTTTCCTGATGGTTTCCAGGGACTTAAACTTGGCCGGCCCGAAGTTGAGTAATCAAAGGGCGGAATTCCCTTAGTTCCGGAAAAGGTAATTTGAAAATTCGTGTAGTCTGCTGTTTTATCAGCACCATCTAACGATACGGTATTGATCTTCCAGGTTTTCTTTAGTTTGTCGAATTGAACATCCGCTATTGGTTCCGGATCGGGATCGTTCCCCTTACACCCC
>CAZNRJ010000536.1:0-2233 GCA_964574945.1 uncultured Ohtaekwangia sp.
TTGGACCGTATGCCTGAAGACGAAACGTTTGATGTAAAGGAAGAAGAGGCGATTGATGAACTGGAAGGGTTTCCGTTTACAGTTGAGAAAGTGCGTGATGCAATAGGGAGATTACCGGATGGATATCGTTCCGTGCTTTCTTTGTATCTTATGGAAGGATATGATCATGGCGAGATTGCTGAGATTTTGAAGATAACAGAATCTACATCGAAATCGCAGTTTAACAGGGCAAAAAAGAAATTAAAGGAACTTTTGGAGGAAGGTTAATATGAAAAAAGATTCACTTAAAAAGTTTGTTGACGAAAACCGATCAGCGTTTGATCATCGCGAACCATCAGAAAATCTCTGGGAACGGATCAATGCAAACCTGCCGGGCAGGCAAATTTCGTTATGGAATAATGCCATGATCTGGCGCGTTGCCGCGATGTTATTTTTGGGGCTATCGGTTTATTTATTTTCAACCCAAAACGTTGCGAAAACACCAAGCCGGGAATCCGCGAAATTACAAGGCGAGTTTTCGGACCTGGAGAGTTTTTATAGTGAGCAAATTCAAGAGAAGGTTGAGTTGATCAATCACATCCAGAACTTTAATGATCCTGAAAAATTTACGCAAGACCTCGAAAAGCTGGAGGCTATGTATCTTGTGCTTAAAGAGCAAATGAAGATCAATCCCACCGAGAAAGTGAAAGATGCGTTGATCCTTAATTTTTTGGTGAGAATGGATTTGCTGAATCAACAAATCAAGAATATTGAGGATAGCAGGAAGAAAGAAGAAAGTACGGAGAAAGACACTTCTGTTTAGGAATCAGTAATCGTTCTCGCTTTTAAGTTCAAACTTATCTTTGTTGCTGTCAAAGATTTTTCCGTCCTCACATTTAATAACACGGGCCGGAAACTTCTTAATAAGTCCGTAACTGTGTGTAGCCATTAGCACGGCAGTTCCGCTTCTGTTTATTTGCTGAAATATTTTTAAAATCCCGTTGGACACCTCCGGGTCTAAGTTGCCGGTAGGTTCATCGGCAATTAAGATCAACGGCTCGTTAATCAATGCGCGGGCAATCACCACACGTTGTTGTTCTCCACCCGATAATTGATGCGGCATTTTTTTCTCTACCGATCCTAACCCCACCTGCATCAGCACTTCAGCCAATCGATTCTTCATTTTGGCTCCATCGTTCCAGCCGGTGGCCTTCATTACAAAATTCAGGTTGTCACCTACGGTGCGATCGGAAAAGAGCTGAAAGTCCTGAAAGATGATACCGATTTTGCGTCTGAGTAAGGGAACCTGGTTGCTTTTAATTTCGCGGATGGTAATACCTGCAACACTAATATCGCCTAAGCGTAGCGGAAGATCTGCATACAAGGTTTTTAATAACGATGATTTTCCTGATCCTGTGCGGCCAATCAGAAATACAAATTCGCCCTTTTCGATATCAAAGCTAATATCGCCCAGCACGGTGTTATGATCCTGAAAGATGCTGGCCTCCTTAACTCGAACAACGGGATCGGACGAGAACATACTCATCAGTTAGCTATTCGCTTTTTTATGATCGGCCAGGAATTTTGCCAATCCACTATCGGTAAGCGGATGATTTAAGAGTGCCGTGCTTACGTTGAGCGGACACGTAACTACATCGGCTCCAATCTCAGCGCATTTTATAAGATGCATGGTATGGCGTACACTGGCAGCAAGAATTTCAGTTTCGAATCCATAGTTATCATAGATCAACCGTATCTGGGCAATCAAATCCAAACCATCCTGCGAAATATCATCCAACCTACCCACGAAAGGCGAGAGGTAACTCGCTCCGGCTTTAGCCGCAAGAATGGCCTGGCCCGCAGAAAACACCAATGTGCAATTAGTGCGAATGCCTTCGCTGGTAAATTTCTTAATGGCCTTCACACCTTCTTTAATCATGGGCACTTTAACCACAATCTTATCATCAATTTTTGCGAGCTCTTTGCCTTCTTTGATAATTCCATCGAAGTCGGTGGCAATTACTTCAGCGCTCACATTAGCATCCACGATGTTGCAAATCGCCTTATAATGAGCGAATACTTTTTCTTTTCCAGCGATGCCTTCTTTAGCCATCAGGGAAGGATTGGTGGTTACGCCATCCAGCACGCCTAAGTCGTACGCTTCTTTTATTTCGTTGAGATTGGCTGTATCGATGAAAAACTGCATAGAAAAGTGGTTTAAGATTGTAAAACTAACTCAAAAAATTAAAAAACC
>CAZNRJ010000537.1:0-2230 GCA_964574945.1 uncultured Ohtaekwangia sp.
CTGAATACTGATTACTGAATACTGATTACTATATACTAATTACCATCCCGTTCTATACTCACGTTTCACAAATTGGTTTGCGTCATCGAAGTTGGTGATCTTCATGTTAGGTCCATCCCACAATAGTTTAATGTATCGTCCCGGATAATCAAACTGATCGGGTCTTCCGCCTTCCCTTTGTTTACGGATATCATAACTACGGATGGCAAGGTTACCCATTAACAATCCTTCGGTAAGTGGTCCTGCCAAATCAAACGAAGACGATAATTCAGATTTTCCATACCCGGCAATACACCCCTCCACCCATTGCGCATAATGTCCTTCGGCCCCGCCAACAACACGCTTATAGGTTTGTGGTGTGTTAACTTCTTTTGTGCGCGAGGTTGGTAGCAGTTGTGGATTGATTCCATACGTACCACACATCATCTTGCCTTTTGTGCCTACCATGATCACACCATTGCCGCCATCGCCCATCACTTCGTTAGGGCCTAATTCTTCCGGACGCTCAGGTTGAATGCCGCCATCCATCCAATGGAATTTTACATTTGGTTTTCCTGCTTTGCCAGGATAAGTCATGATTGCGTGCGAGGAGGGAGGACAACTTTCAGGAAAATAGCCGCGCCTGAACGCATCTACATACACACTCCCCACGCTACATTCCACATCTGTCGGGTAACCAAGACCAAGCACCCGGAACGGAGGTTCGATAATGTGACAAGCCATATCGCCCAATGCACCTGTGCCATAGTCCCACCAGCCACGCCAGTTAAACGGAACAATTTTATCTACGTAATCTTTGAAGGGCGCAGTACCCAGCCATAAGTTCCAGTCTAATTCTTTTGGTATTTCGGCTTTTTGAGTGGACCATGGAATGCCCTGTGGCCAAACGGGTCGGTTTGTCCAGCAATACACGGTATGCACATCGCCAATTAAACCGGCATCATACCATTCGCGCATTTGGCGCACACCATCGCCTGAGGCACCTTGGTTGCCCATTTGAGTAACTACTTTGTATTTCTTTGCAGCTTCCGTAAGCATACGGGCTTCGGCAATATCATGTGTCAATGGCTTTTGCACATACACATGCTTGCCTAACTGCATGGCTGCAATAGCCTGAATGGAATGCATGTGATCAGGAGTAGAAACAGAAACCGCATCAATGCTTTTATGATTTTCATCGAGCATTTTGCGATAGTCTTTGTAATATTTTGCTTTCGGAAAGTTAGTTACTGTTTTAGCGGCACTGCGATCATCCACATCGCATAGAAAGCCAATGTTGGCCTTACCGCTTTTGTCAAAACTTGCAATGTCGCTTTCACCTTTTCCGCCAACCCCTATACCGGCTACAACAATTTTATCGCTTGGTGCGATAAATCCATTTCCGCCAAGCACGTGACGTGGAACAATGGTAACGGCTGCGGCTGCAAGACCTGCACTCTTAATGAAACTTCTTCGGGTAGTCATAACTCTTTATAGTTGATTTAAAAATTTTTATTGATACTTGATGCTGGAAAGTTCAACTTGATATTATCATCCAGCATCCGGTATCGAGTATCTTATCTTTAAGCATCAAACTTCACACTCTCGGCCAAGGTACGTTCATCATACGCTACGCCATATTGGTCAAGCACTTCCTGTGGCACGCCATCCCATTGATTTGGTTTGTTACCTGCGTAGCCAAGATCTTTGATTCCGATCTCACTGGTGAAAAATCCGCACGCAGTGAGGTCGCGCATCAGGTTAAAGAAGGCAACGCCTTGCCGTAATTCTGGTTTTGCCTTTTCGGGATAGGCAATTTCATCCACCATTTCAATTTGCTGCGCAGTGTTGCACGATGCAAAGTCAGCATTGAATCGCTTCATACATTGAAGGTCCAGCCACTTCAGCCCACCCCTAAGTGGGGTTTGATGGCGTGGCATATCTTTTACAATAAACTCGATGAAGGCGGGAACTCCGGCATCACTGGCTGAGCCTGAAGTGCCATCCTTAGGGATAATGATATCAGAGAGAATGGTAATTGTCTTCATCTCATGCTCATCAAAAAATGTTTCGCTGGCAAGCTTTAGTTCATGCGCAAGTTCATCGGGTGTGCGATCAAGGGTAAATGTTTTGGGCGCTTTTACAACGGGTTTGTCGGTATCGCACGATTGCATTAATAAACCCGCTCCAAGTGAGCCAACCGTGCGAGTTTTTAAATATTTTCTTCTGTACCTAAACCTCACCCCAGGCC
>CAZNRJ010000538.1:0-2222 GCA_964574945.1 uncultured Ohtaekwangia sp.
CCGAAGAAATACTGTATAAATTTATTAAGTGGTGTAACCTGGGGCCTGCACGGGCGGTTGTTGAAAAGATTGAGGCTAAACCCGGAGCTGTGGTTGGGTTTACTAAATTCGAAATTAAACGATAGTTATTTCCTGGCCTCCAGGCTTTGATTCCAATCATAAACCCGATCGCTGATTTCAATCAGGAGTTCAGGATCTTTTTCCAACGCATTGCCAACAACAATTAAATCAGCCCCGGCTTGCAACGCAGCAAATGCTTTTTGACTGGTGTTGATCCCTCCGCCCACAATAAGCGGAACATTGACCGATTTACGGACGGCACTAATCATCTTGGGACTTACCTCCCTCTCAGCGCCACTCCCGGCATCTAAGTAAATCAATTTTAAGCCCAGCATTTCGCCTGCCAGCGCAGTGCAGGCGGCCAATGAATATTTATCCTCGGGGATTGGAGTAGTGTTGCTTATGTAGGCTACAGAAGTTGTCTTGCCAGAGTTAATCAATAGATAACCGGTGGGCATTACTTCTAACCGGTTATTTTTTAAAATGGGTGCTGCTACTACGTGTTGGCCAATCAGCAGGTCAGGATTGCGGCCCGAAATGAGCGACAAGAATAAGATGGCATCTGCCGAAGGATCAATTTGCAATGAACTTCCTGGGAAAAGCACAACAGGGATGGAAACGTTTTCTTTTATCTGATTGATAACTTCAGAAAGATTGGGCGTGGTAACTAAACTGCCTCCTACAAAGAAAAAATCAATACAATTTTCTGAGGCCAGCCGAAGCAGTGTATTCAACCGGTTAGGTTCATCAATCTTATCCGGATCAACCAACACAGCCACGGATTTTTTTCCATGGGTGTGCCGTTCCTGAAGGGTCTCAAGAATTTTCATTCTTCAACTTTCGTTTAACAAGGTATTCAGTCAGTTTTTCTTTAGCGATATCCAGCAAAATGATGGTTGCATGGCTCGCCAGGTTTTCGCCTAACTGGGAGAGAAAGGTTGGTATGGGAGCAGGTTCTTCAACACCTGTTGTCTCTTCTTCAACAACGCCACTAATCGCCTTTGATTTAGCTTTTTTTCTTTTGGGCCCGGAGGATGAACCAAGCTTGCTTACCAGCAGGTAGGTTACGGCTAAGGTGCCTCCAATGATCAATGCATTTTTAAGGGTAGCTTCAGTTTTATCAGAGATTGCATTTAATTCCCTTTGCAATTCCAGCTTATGCCGATCGGATGTTTCAATAAGCTTTTTCTTTTCGGGATCCTGGGTTTCTAACAATTCCATACTACTTTCCTTTGCTTTTGACAATCTCCATCATTTTCCGTTCAAAGTAGGCGCTTATTTTCTTCTTAAAGAGGAGAAATATTAAACAGGGTATACCATAAATGCCGGCCACAATCCAATACCCTGCATACATATCCATAAAGAAGGTATTTAAGTAATTGGCCAAACCGATGCTAAAAAAGAGCAGGAACATCAGCGCCAGTAATAACACAGCCGTTACTACAAGTCCTTGTGCAAGGACTTTGGCCACATCTTCACGAATCTCAATTTTTAATAAATCGATTCGTGCCTCAACATATCCTGAAAGATTGCTGACCAGGTTATCGAGTCGTAAGAATTTAACTAAGGAGTCTTTAATACTTTCCATAAAACTTCAGCCAATATACTCATTTTGTTTTTTTTACCCGCACAATGCCTGTTCCGGATTATTTTTTAATCAGCTCAATTAGCTGGTCATTGGTAATAACCTGCCCAAGGTTGTTTATTTTCTCTTTTTTCACCAACAGGTTAAGGGCAGAGCTGATGTATAGCCGGACAATGGTAGAATCTACCCGGGCGGGTTGGTACCAATGCTTTTCAAAAACGTATACCGAATCGGCAGAAAGCGTAGGGGTGAGGGGAAATGAGGGGATTATTTTTAGAATACAACTTTGAAACTTTCCTTTTTCATCCTCGCCATCGCGGCAAAAGCCGGGTTTGTTTAGTTCGTATAATTCGTTGTTGATGATCAAAATGTTTTTCCTTCGGTAAACCGATAGAATTTCGGAGGGTTCAGCCTGGTTTCCGTTGGCCGGATCATAGATCATCCAATTACTGACAGGCTGGTTTTGATAAGTTTTTGCAATTAGCTTATACGAATTTTTTTCCTTGCTGATAAAATTCTCGAACTGATACGAGAGCTCCTGAACTTTTACAATATCCTTGTTCAGGTAAATGAGCGA
>CAZNRJ010000539.1:0-1941 GCA_964574945.1 uncultured Ohtaekwangia sp.
TGCAACAATGGAGTTGAGGTAGGTATAGTGTCGGGTTGTCATGGATAGAAAGGTAAGAATATTCTATCTAAAGGCTAAGAGTCCTGCATCTTTGAGATACAGGACATTTAAAAAGAAAAAATTACTTCCAGTTAGCCGGATCTAATCGCCACGATTTAACGTGAATTAATTCTTTCTCATCCAAATATTTTTGTTCTGCCGCCTGCGCAAGCATGTGTGTAAAATCACTCAGGCAAACCAATTGAATGTTGGCATCGGTGAAATTTTTTTCTGCCGTTTCAAAGCCGTATGTAAATATGGCTGCCATGCCAATCACGTTAAAGTCTGCCTCTTTCATAGCCTGCGCGGCTTTCAGTGAACTGCCACCCGTAGAAATAAGGTCTTCCACCAGAACCACTTTAGCATTTTTTTCAACTTTACCTTCAATCAAGTTTGCCATGCCATGCTCTTTTGGCTTGGGCCGAACATATACAAATGGAAGCCCCAATAAATCGGCAACAAGAGCCCCTTGCGGGATTCCTGCAGTCGCAACGCCAGCAATGCATTCTACATGCGGATAGGTAAGTTTGATCGTGCGGGCAAGATTTTCTTTAATATAAGTTCGAATGAGTGGATAGGAGAGTGCCAGGCGATTGTCGCAATAGATGGGCGATTTCCATCCCGAGCTCCAGGTAAACGGCTGTTTATAATTTAATTTAATCGCCCCGATTTCGAGTAACCGCGAGGCAACAGGCGCGGCTGTATCTTCTTGTATTTTGATATGCTTCATGCCCGCAATTTATCAGTAATCGATGCGCAGGCCAAGGTCAATCTCTAAAAAGCATCAAAATTTTGAGTTGATAATTTTGAACCTGTAATAATTGCCCTTGGGGGTTGATTCATTGCAAATAATTGATGTTTTTGCGTTCGTGAAATTGTTACAACAACTAACATGAACCTGTTTGTAAACGACATCCCCATCCGGATTATGCGGTTGGATGAGGTGCCGCCTGCCGGCCATATCAATTTCGAAATTGACGCTTCCGCGGAAGTGATTACCAAGGCTAAGCTGATTCACCATGTTTGGATTAAGCAGGTAACGGTTCAGGATATGGACCTGATTTTAGACCTGATTAATTCCAAGGTACCGACCAATCTTTTCTCCCTCCACATTTCAGTGCTTGATTACGAAGCGCTTAAGCTTTTCCTTAAAACCCGGTTTAAAGTGGTAAAAGCTGCTGGCGGCCTCGTTCGCAAGAAGGATAGATTCCTGATGATTTATCGTATGAAGAAATGGGACTTGCCAAAGGGGAAAAAGGAATCGGGCGAAACCTATGAAGAAACCGCGGTGCGTGAAGTGGCCGAAGAGTGTAATATAGAAGTAAGATTGGGTAAAAAAGTATGCACTACCTGGCACACCTATACCATGAATAAAAACAGCATGTTAAAGAAAACACGCTGGTATAAGATGGACTTAATAGACGATTCGAAAAGTAAACCGTGCCTTGAGGAAGATATTGAAGAATTGCGCTGGATGACCCAGAAGGAAGTTTACCATGCGTTGGAAAATTCGTACAAATCCATCCGGTTTGTATTTGAAGAATACTACCGCAAGAAAAATAAAATTTCCGATTAGAGTTTGTACGGAATCAAGCTTGAAACATCGCCCTTATAGCGATGCACCTCACGGATAATGGATGAGCTGATTGCCGCAAATTGAGGTGAGGTGATTAAAAAAACGGATTCTAAATCATCGTTTAGTTGTCGGTTTACCTGAGCAATACTGTTCTCATATTCAAAGTCAGTTGTGTTTCGCAAACCCCGAAGCAGATAACGGGCGCCATTTTTACGGGCAAACCCGGCCGTTAATTCTGAAAATGTTTGTACCGAGATGTTCGGATGGGCAGCAAAGGTTTCTTTAATTTTCCCTTCCATGAATTCGATCGGGAAGTAGCGTTGGCT
>CAZNRJ010000539.1:1951-2205 GCA_964574945.1 uncultured Ohtaekwangia sp.
AACCAATCGCTACAATAATCTCATCAAAAAGCGAGAGCCCGCGCAGCACAATATCCTCATGTCCTTTTGTAAAGGGATCAAACGAACCCGGAAACAGGGCTATGCGTTTCATAGATTAGTGAAGAAGGTGGATAGAATAAAGATCGAAGAAGTGATGCTCCTGAACCTCGTCAAATAAATAACCAAATTTTAAATACGAGGGCCTGCCTCCAAAATTTACATTACGCACATACTTCACAAACTCCTGGTAGTGT
>CAZNRJ010000540.1:0-2187 GCA_964574945.1 uncultured Ohtaekwangia sp.
CATGGCGCTGTCTAAATAGGCCTGCGAGTTTTTGAACTGCCCGGCACGTGCATATACTTCGCCCATGCTGCTGAGTACATTCAACACCACTAATTGATCATTCTCTTGCCGGGCTAAGGCCAATGCGCGCTTATAATATTCAACCGCCCGTTGATAATTACCTTGCTTAAAATATAAGTTGCCAATGTTGCTCAGCGGGTCGGCATATACTTTTCCGCTCTGCTGACTTAATTGATAAGCTTCCGAATAGTACTTGAGCGCCTGTTCATAGAGTTGAAGGTCGCTGTGGAGGTTTCCCAGGTTATTCATGGAACCAATGATCTTTTGCTTGTCGTTAATCTCCATAAACTGGTTGTGCGAATCTTCGAAGTACTTCATCGCCTGGCCGTAATCTTTTTTGAAGGAATAAATGTTTCCGATATTATTTTTAGTGGTAGCTATCCCTTCCTTGTTTTGAAGGGCATCGTAGAGTTGAAGGGAGATCAGGTAATACTCAAGCGACTTATCAAGGGCCCCCTGGTTTTTATAGGCTATCCCCAAATTATTATAGGATGCGGCCATCCCTTTTTTATCATCAATTTCAGTAGCCAGCGAAAGCGCTTCACGCGTGTACTCAATGGCCTTTACGGGATCGGAACTTATGTATGCCCGGAAAAGCTCGTTCAATGTCTTTACTTTAAGATCGCCTTTGGCGGTGGTGAGCGCCCGTTCAAGGCTATCAACTTTTGACTGGGCCAAAGCCACAGAAGTGGATACCAAAACAGCAAAAAATAAAGGGATAGGCTTCATGGATCGGATTTAAAAGGTGTCAATTTAAGATATTATCCCTAAACATGGAATTCCACGAGCGCGCATGATGATAGGTCTTTTTAGAAGTCATCTCAAAAATACTCTGTCATCGTCCCGATAGCTATCGGGATGCCGCGATCTCGAATTTTGAGCTGCAAAACGGGATGCCGGAATAAATCCGGCATGACATACACTCTTGGAAGTATTTTTGAGATGACTTATAGTCAAAAATTGTGATCTTGTAGTCAGAAATTAATCCTTAGCTATGAAAGCGCTTCTTTATTTGATCGTTCTTTTAAGTTGTACACCGGCCACCGCTCAATCGGATGCCGAAGGTGCCGCTGTTATGCAACCCATCACCCGGCTTTTTACCGGAATGAATTTAGGTGACAGCGCCATGGTGAGAAGTGCATTTGCCAAAGAGGTAACTATGGCAACCATCACAAAAGATAAATCAGGAAATCCTGTGGTTAGAAAATCTGAACTTACGGGTTTTCTAAAAGCGGTGGGCACCCCACATCCAGAACCGTGGAGCGAACCGATCTGGGATGCAAAAATTTCTATTGATGGAAACCTGGCCCAGGTGTGGACAAAGTATGCATTTTATCTTGGCAGGAAATTCAGTCACTGCGGTGTGGATGCTTTTCATTTGATTTATGATGGAAAAGAATGGAAAATTTTCCACCTGGTTGATACCCGCCAAACCGAAGGTTGTGAAATCCCCTCCGCGATAAGCAATCAATTTAAATAGAAGTCATCTCAAAATAATTCTACTTAATTTGACCTGAAAAAAAGAATTTAGTAATCAAAATTTAGTCTTGAGAAGGTGTCAAGACACTTTTGAAGTGTCAGACACCTTCTGTTCTTGATTTTTGAGATAACTTAATACCTGAAGCAGATAACAATAATTAACATGAAACACCTCACTATTATTTTTCTCTTTGTAACATCGTTGGCCTGTGCCCAACCGGTAACCACGTTTATTTTAGTGCGCCATGCCGAAAAAGGAAATGACGGTACAAAAGATCCCGAACTTAGTGAGGCAGGATTGATGCGTGCGCAATCCCTCGCAAAACTAATGAAGGCAACAAAAGTAGATGCAATTTATTCAACGCCCTATAAGCGAACACGCAATACAGTTAATCCTTTGGCTAAGGAGAAGGGTATTGATGTGTTGGAGTACAATAAAATTGAGGAGATGGATGCGCTTCTTAAGAAATACCAGGGTGGTACGCTGGTTATTTGTGGTCACTCTAACACGGTGCCTGCGCTTGCAAATTATTTAATTGGTAAGGATTCGTACCTGGCCTTTGAGGATAGCGACTACGGAAACATCTTTATTATTTCCGTGGTGGAGAGGGGAAAGAACACTAATGTGGTTTGGTTGAATTACTAATC
>CAZNRJ010000541.1:0-2182 GCA_964574945.1 uncultured Ohtaekwangia sp.
TATTAACTAAGCCTCATAGAAATATGAGGCTTTTTTATTGCCTTTACTTTCTCAAGCTGAAATCAGGAGATTAATAATTGATCACTTCATCGGTGATGGTGACGGTTGAGCCGCTAATGCTGGTTTTATACTGCCCGAGCGGACGCCAGGCCGGACCGTTCCCTGCAGGATTACCTTCGTAATTAAAATTAGAGGAACAACCAGAACATTGCATATCCGTGGCGCGAGCTTGAACGTTTGAGGCAGCTTCATAAGGTTGAAAAGAACATGTCTGTTCAAAAGCCCGAAAGATAGTTGGGCTTTCCCGGTAAACGATAACTCCACGAATACCTACCGGCTCGCCATTAAACGAACTGATTACAGTATGACCACCATCCACCTGAAGTGCACTGTATTCAGGTAGACTTATACTAAAAGTAATAGTTGGAAATGACTGAAAAGGAATAGGATCATCCACCCGATCATCAGCACCACATGACCATAGTGATATACAGAATGATAAAATTAAAAACCTCTTCATGAACAGCTTAATAATTATAAAAACCCTTAAGGCTCTTAACCCCTAAATGACCCGCATCAACTTTTTGCTGCTGAATGCGACTGGGACGGAATTTTGAATCCTGATGAAAGGCGCTGAACATTGAGCTTGTTACAGAGAAGTTTACGTCCAGTCCAATCAGATCCATTAATTCAAATGAGCCCATTTTAAATCCAGAAACTTTCAACAACTTATCAATGGTTTGAATGTCGGAATTATTTTCTTCCAACATTTTCAACGCTTCCACATAGTAATGCCGGGCCACACGGTTAACGATGAATCCAGGAGAATCTTTTGCCACCACAGGTGTTTTTCCAAGTTTTTTTGAAAAATTTTTCAACGACTCTACTGTTTCCAAAGATGTCTCAACTCCCCGAATAACCTCAACAAGTTTCATTACGGGGGCGGGATTGAAAAAATGCAAGCCAGCAAAACGATCTCGGTTTTTAATTCCCGATGCAATTTGTGTTATTGAAATGGACGATGTATTGGTAGTAAGAACCGAATCAGGGTTAGTCTTTTCAAACGCCAGAAACAATTCTCTCTTCACATCAAGCTTCTCAAGCACAGCCTCTATGATAAGATCGGCTTTAAGTTCATGAACACTTTCGCAACTTTTAATTCGCGTTAGTGACTGTGCTTTAATTTCTGAACTGATTTTATTTTTCTCTACGCTTTTTTGCAGTGAGGCTTCAATGGAGGAGATGCCTTTTTGAATTTGATCAACTCTTACATCGTACAGCAAAACATCAAAACCAGAAGTGGCGCAAAGTTGGGCGATTCCCTGACCCATCGTCCCCACGCCTGCAATGCCTACGGTTTTAATGTGCTCTGCACCCATGTGTTAAATGACAGTTTGGAATTGTTTTAAAAAGCGGATATCGTTTTCGGAATATAAACGAAGATCATTAACCTGATATTTTAGCATGGTTACGCGTTCAATACCCATGCCAAAGGCAAATCCTGTATACTCTTCGGGATCGATACCACAATTCCTCAGAACATTTGGATGCACCATTCCAGAACCGGCAATTTCAACCCATCCACTGTACTTACATACGTTACACCCTTTGCCTTTACAGATCAGGCATGTAATATCAATTTCTGCGCTGGGCTCTGTAAACGGAAAGAAGGATGGACGGAACCGGATCTTAACATCTTTTCCATACATCTCTTTCGCGAAGTGATAAAGTGTTTGTTTTAAATCCGCGAAACCAACATTCTTATCAACGTATAATCCTTCAACCTGATGGAAGAAACAATGCGCTCTTGCAGAGATTGCTTCGTTACGATAAACTCTTCCCGGCATGATAGCGCGTACCGGTGGCTTTTGTTTTTCGAGCAACCTGATCTGTACGTTTGATGTGTGCGTGCGTAGGAGCAAGTCAGGATTTTTCTCAATGAAAAATGTATCCTGCATTTCACGAGCCGGATGATTATCCGGAAAATTTAATGCTGAGAAATTATGCCAGTCGTCTTCAATCTCGGGGCCGTCCGCCACATTAAATCCCAAGCGTTCAAAAATTTCTATAATCCTGTTCCGTACTAAGGTTAGCGGATGAAGATTTCCCACCTTGTTCGGAACGGGCGGCAATGTTAAATCAATGTCAGTGGACGATGCTGTGTTGCTTTCAATGTTTTCCT
>CAZNRJ010000542.1:0-2177 GCA_964574945.1 uncultured Ohtaekwangia sp.
AAGCGATAGTGTGTGGTTACACAACGGACTTAGCGACTTAGGAAGACAGGCCGTTGCAGAAATGAACAAGTGGGGAATTATGGTTGATCTTTCGCATCCGTCAAAAGCAGCCAACATGGAGGCGATGAAATTGTCCAAAGCTCCTGTGATAGCTTCGCATTCCTCCGCGCGGACGCTTAACAATGTAAGCAGGAATTTAGATGATGAGCAATTGATGATGATTAAGGAGAATGGGGGGGTTGTGCAGGCAGTAGCTTTTAAAAGTTATGTAAACTCAGAAAAGAACAAGGCATATAGTGAGAAGGCCGAAGCCGTGATGGCTGAAGTTGCGAAAGCCGAAGGTTTTGAAATTGTTCCGCGTTCAGCCATGCGCGGAATGAGCGATGAGGCGCGTGAAAAATATTATACCGGCTACCTGGCCATACGCGATAAAGCGAAGCCAAGAATAGAGCAAGAGGTTAATCCGGTTGCACCACCTGTAAATGTTGCCGATTTTGTTGATCACATTGATTACTTAGTGAAGAAAATCGGGTTGGAGCATGTGGGTATCAGCTCAGACTTTGATGGCGGTGGCGGTGTTGACGGCTGGAACGATGCCTCTGAAACTTTTAACGTTACGCTGGAACTTGTAAGAAGGGGTTACACCGAAGAACAAATTGCTGCGCTTTGGAGCGGTAACTTGTTGAGAGTACTTGATGAAGTTCAGGAAATAGCGAAGAAGATTCAAGCCGGAGAAACCATGTAGTCGTCAAGACCACTCTAAGTGGTCAGACGACTAAAACCTTAAAGCAGCCAAGTCTTATGATTTGACTCGCGTGCCACGGTTTGTGTCTCGCGAATCACTTTGCAAAAAGTTCGTGCGGACACGAACCAAGGCTTTTGAAGATAAAAAGCGAAAAGCGACCACCTCATTTTTAAGCAATCCTAGTAGCTTAGGGGAAGGAACTTATACTTGGGACGGAGAGGCTTGGGTAAAAAAGTAACAAGATGAAAGTATACTTGAAATATCTAATGATAATTTTACTGCTATCGTGTGGTAATAGTAAGAATGTGCAAGAGTGTGATATCGAAGCTGTTTTGACTGGACTGGTTCAGACAATAATTGATGTGCCAAAATTCCAGGATTACTTTAGAGTTCAGGAAACTCTAAAGCAGAGTGATTTCATAATTATTAAGTCTCCACTTTTTCATGAAAATCTTAGCGTTGAAAAATTAGGAAGAAAGGTTCAATTCCTTGATAAAAGAGAGGCCTCTGAATTAGGTTTGAAATGTTACTTGACATTTGAACGTCTTGATATAAAGGAGGATACCCTAAGAGTTCAATTGCGCTATGAAATTCAGGGTGCATATTTTTATGCAACAATGATAAGGAATCAATGCACCTGGACGGTATTAGATTCTGTCGTTGAAGAAACTAAGTAACGTTTTCTTTTTCTTCGCAGAGTTACTTGTTTCGAGAAAATAATTATGAAAGAAATAATTGCTAATATATTTGGAGTAGACCAGTCAAATGTAAGTTATGTTACTATTGGGTTTGCTCATGATTCATCCTATCAGGATTACATCAATCTTCAATTTAGCTATAAAATTTCTGAACAGGACATCAGACTTGGGATGACTAAGTATTATTTGGAATTAGGGCCAGATGGTGTAGGTGGATATGGATGTATAGATTCCATCATTTTATATAGGACCAAACTACTATTGCAACTTAATGTTATTGGCTCAAGAATTTTTAAGATAGAGCAGATAGAAATTAAGTTTGGGGTTGACGTTATAACGAGTTTTGATGTGATTAAAGAAAATTTGTTTAAGATGTTCGGAGATGATAAAAGCCTTTTGTTCGAAGTAAGAGAATAATAGACAAAATGGGTAATGCTCCTAACCGATGTTTGTGTTCGCCCCCCACAGGCGCAAGCGTCCGCTTGTGCCAATACTAATACCTTTCTTTCCCCGCAGAGGTGTGCCACGAATGAAAAGAAAGCCGTTCCCTAGCCGTTGTTTGTGTTCGCACGCCTTCGGCCTTTGTTGTGTCTTCTTGACCAACAAACAAGATGAACGGGGATAACAGGTTAGTCACGAGAGCCACGCTCGTTAAGTATAAGAAAAATCATGACTGATTGATTAGTAATTCAACCAAACCACATTAGTGTTCTTTCCCCTCTCCACCACGGAAA
>CAZNRJ010000543.1:0-1096 GCA_964574945.1 uncultured Ohtaekwangia sp.
TAGTGTGTGGAGAGGGGCAACTGCGGTTTTAATAATCCTTACCCTTGCAACATCACTCTTTGCACAAGACTTGTCGAAGCACAATTGGTATTTTGGAAATTCTACCAATGGCATCCGGTTTAATCGTGGCACAAACGTAGCTCAACACGTTACCAACCAGGCAATTCCTTTTTCAACAGGTGGTGCAGCCGTTGCCACCGATCCGGCAACAGCCAATTTGCTTTTTTATTCAGATGGAGTTATTGTATATGATGGATGTCACCTGCCCATGCCCAATGGAACAGGCTTATTAGGTCAACCGGGGGCCAATCAACCTGTTGCCCTCGCCCCTATGCCCGGGCAAACCAATCGCTATTATCTTTTTGCCAACTCAGCAAACTTTACTACTGGCGGTTCGATAACCCAGAGTATGATTGATCTAAATCAGTTTGGCAATGCCGTCTTCCCTGCGCCCGCATTGGGTGTTGTAGATGGTGTGCAAAAAAATATTTCCATTGCCGGATTATCGAATCGCTCAGAGGGGATGATTGTTGTCCCGCATTCCAATCGTGTTGACTTCTGGTTGATCACCCATCAAAATGGTTCGCAAAATTATTCCGCTACGTTAATTGATGCTACCGCTACGTTTCCAACTACCGTTACATCAGGTCTTGGATTACCGATTTCTGTTGCAAATTTTTCACACCATGCCGCTTCAGGAAAAATTGCCGTGTCGCCACAAAGTGCAAATAACGATGCACTGATTATAAACTTCGATAACGCAACGGGTGTCTTTACGTTCGACCGGTTTATTTTTAACTCTGCTGCCCCTGCAACAAATAGCCAATCTATTTATGACATTGAGTGGGATACACAAGGTCGCTTCTTATATATTTCACGCCACGGTGATACCGGCATTACTGCCAATGTACTTCAATATGATTATCTAAATCCAACTACCACGTTAGCGTCTGTTTTGTCGGCACCGGTGTTCAGGAGTTTTGGATTGCAGCTTGCACCGGATAGCGCTATCTATCATTTATATCAAAGTACTTCGGGTGGGCCATTCTTACTGGGTAAGTTTACCAATACGGATACCGTTGCCAGCGTTGTTGTC
>CAZNRJ010000543.1:1106-2162 GCA_964574945.1 uncultured Ohtaekwangia sp.
TTGTCAACACTCAATCACTTTTCACAGCCGCTAATTTTAACAGCACCCAGTTTTCTTCCTTCAAACCGAAAGATAGTGTGATCATGGATGTCACCTTCATCGCACAAGGTACTTGTCAAAATTCACCCACCAGTTTTTTTCCTACAGTAACACCCAATGCCGATAGTTTGCGTTGGGATTTTGGTGATGGAACGGGTTCCCGAAACTGGAGTCCGATCTACACGTATGAAGATGCAGGTACATTTAACGTAACATTAAATGCATTCTATCGCGGGCAAACCCAAACCACCACATTACCTGTTACCATCAATCCCTTTGCATTGCAGCTTACATTAGTTCAAGACACAACTGCTTGTAAAGATGAGTTTCCGCCTCCGCGCGGAACTTCTTCGCCCACTCAATTTTCGGTGAAGGTTAACATTCAGGGTGGCACTGCCTCTTCCATAGTTTGGTCGAACGGGGATTTAGGGGATACGCTCACACCTGATTCAGCAGGTTATTATTATGTTGTGGTAACCGATGCTTCAGGCTGCTCAGCGTATGCAGGGGTAAATGTGAAGGAATATGGATTACAGGACCAGCGATTTAATGTGTGGTACTTTGGCAATAAAGCGGGCATTGATTTTAATGAAACACCACCTCTTGCGTTAGACAATAGCATCATGAACGCCCCCGAAGGCTGTGCGATTGTTTGCGATCGCAATGGCGATGTTATTTTCTATACCGATGGCGACAAAGTGTTTGATCAAACGGATACTGAAATTGATAGCGGAATTGGCGGTGATCCCTTAGCTTCGCAGTCTTCTATTATAGTTCCCGTGCCCGGGGATGAAACGCTTTACTACATTTTTACTACACAAGCGATTAATGGAACTGCGCCTTACGAACTTCGGTACTCTTTATTCGATTTAAAGCTCAATAATGGATTAGGTGCCTTGCAGCAAAAAAATGTGTTGCTCTTTTCTAAAAGCACCGAACGCGTTACGGCAACCCCAAACTGGTTGCTCGTTCATGAATATGGGAACAATACATTCAGGGCCTATCCAATTACACCGG
>CAZNRJ010000544.1:0-2158 GCA_964574945.1 uncultured Ohtaekwangia sp.
AATATCCTGGTAAAAACCGGAACCGATTTACCCCGACTGCTCACCGATTATCAGCAGGACGATGGCCAGGAAATCTCTCAACTGGCTTTCTCACCTAACGGAACCAAGTTATTATACGTGCGCGGCAATGGCGCCAACCGCAATGGCCAGCATGCAAACCCGGCAAGCCTGGCCGAAGGGGTTGACCAGGCGATTTATTACAAAGAGATTTCTTCTAAAAACCCTCCGGCAAAAATCCAGGTGGGCAGCAGTCCAATATTTTATAAAGACGGGTTGAAATTTTTGTTTAGCCGTGGCGGACAGATTTATGAATCCACCATGGACATTAACTATACTCCAAAACTTTTGTTTAGCGCGCGTGGCAGTAATGGTGGTCCTGCCTTTTCACCCGATGGCAATGAAGTGCTCTTTACCAGCGATCGCGGGGATCATGCTTTTATTGGCATTTATAATTTAATCCGTAAAGAAATTCGTTGGGTAGCGCCCGATGTGAGTAACGATGGTTACCCGGTGTGGTCGCCTGATGGAAAGAGCATTGCTTTTCTTCGCATGGCCGGAACGAAAGTAGGGGAGTTGAACAACTTAACAGGCGGGGTAAAATTTTCAATTTGGGTGGGCGATGCCGTAACACTAAAAGCAAAAATGATTTGGAAGTCGCCAGCTGATGATGGAGGCTTTTCGCAATACGCAACCAACAAGGCATTGAACTGGACTACAACGGGTCGCATTTTATTTTTTAGCGAACACAGTGGTTGGAACCATTTGTATTCCATGAGCGAGAGTGGTGGTGATTTGAAAGACATTACTCCCGGCAACGGAGAAGTAGAAAGTTATGTGCTTGATCCAACCGGTAAGTTTATCTACTTCGATGGCAATCGCGAAGACATTGATCGCAGGCACATTTGGAAATCGGATATTACGGTAGGCACACCTGCATCAGTTACAACCGGTGAAGGAATTGAAATGTACCCTGCCTTTGCGGGAACTACGTTGTACGCTTTCCGATCAACGATCAATACCTCTAAGATGTTAGTGCGTGTTGATGAAGCAAGTAAACAAACCGTGCCTGTGTATGTTCCTAAGCTTACAACATTTTCTGCCAAAGACTTTGTTAAGCCCGAACAGGTAATTTTAAAAGCAGCTGATGGCACTACCGTGCATGCTCAACTCTTTATCAATCGTGCAAAAACTGGCAAGCAACCTGGCATTGTATTTATGCATGGTGGCCCGATTCGGCAAATGTTACTCGGCTTTCACTACAGCGACTATTATATTAACAGTTACGCCTTCAATCAATACTTAGCGAGCCAGGGGTATGCGGTGCTCTCTGTTAATTTTCGTTCGGGTACAGGATATGGCCGTGATTTTCGCAGGGCAAAAAACCAGGGGCCGCGCGGTGCCAGCGAATACCAGGACGTTGTGGCTGCAGCAAAACATTTGCAATCGTTGCCCGAAGTGGAAGCAAATAAAATTGGTTTGTGGGGAGGCTCGTATGGCGGTTACTTAACGGCTATGGGCCTGGCGCGTAACCCTGAAATTTTTAAAGCCGGTGTTGATCTGCATGGTGTGCATGATTGGGCATTCCGTGCGCGCGAGTTTTCCCCGGGCGGCAGTTGGGGCGTTACGGATAAAGACATGGACGTGGCGTATAAGAGTTCGCCCATTTCTGATTTAAGTAAATGGACAGCGCCTGTATTGTTGGTGCATGGCGATGATGATCGCAATGTGTTGTTTCAGCAAACCACCGACCTTGCCGAAAAACTGCGCGATAAAAATGTGCCGGTAGAAGTGTTGGTGCTGCCCGATGAAGTACACGGCTTTTTGCGTTACGATAGCTGGAAGCGTGTGTTTGAAAGCGCGAAGGACTTCTTTGATAGAACACTTAAAAAATGATACTGGATTCTGGATATTTGATCCTAAGCCTTCGAATATCCAGCATCAAGTAACCAACCTCGAGAATGAAAAAGCTTGTAGTGCTAACGGGAGCCGGCATGAGTGCCGAAAGCGGGCTTGCTACCTTCCGGGATGCAGGTGGATTGTGGGAAGGGCACAGGGTAGAAGATGTAGCCACACCCGAGGCATGGCGCAGGGATCCTGAATTAGTTTTGGAATTTTATAACCAACGGAGAAAGCAGGCGCTCAGCGTAAAGCCTAACCG
>CAZNRJ010000545.1:0-2155 GCA_964574945.1 uncultured Ohtaekwangia sp.
CGATCGGGCACACCCATATATTCATATCCAACCGCGGAGATTTCAAGCGCACCCGCGTTCTTTGGGTTGCGCGCAAGCAACTGTTGCGAAACCAACACCGATGAAGGGTATTGCTGATTCTCATAATAGTAATAGGCCAAATTAAAAATCAACGAATCGTTTTGAGGATTCTCCATGATCAAATCGTACAACGCATCTTTGGCCACTTCGTAATCATTCCAGCGCAAAGCCGTTACATACTTTTTATAGAAATGTTCTGTCAATGGATTGATGGTTGCCTTTTCTTGTTCCTGCGGTTTTGCCTGAGATTCTGTTTGAGTTTCGGCTGGTTTAGTGGGTTCGGGTTTAACCGGTTTTTTGGTTTGCGCATTTGCAACTGAAACAATCAAGCTGCTTATAAAGAAAATTATTACTCGTACTTTCATTTTAATTTATTTTTTCAAGTTTACTTCGTTGTTTATCAATCCTTTTTTTTCTGCAATCTTCATTAATAAGTCGTGCGCTTCCTGGCGATCGTTACGAATGATCCCTTCCAAAATGGCTTCTTTAATTTCTTCCTTGATTTCTCCAATTATCGGGCCAGCCGAAAGCTGAAAAAGTTTAATGATCTCGTCCCCGGTAATGGGCGGCTGAAAATTCCGCACTTTATCCCGCTCTTCCAAATCAATCATCTTCCTCTCAACTTCATCAAAATTACGCAGGAACCGAGCCACTTTATCATTGTTCTTAGATGTAATGTCGGCCCTGCAAAGTTTCATAAGGGCTTCCACATCATCGCCCGCTTCAAAAAGCAGCCTGCGAATTGCCGAGTCCGAAACTTCTTTTACCAGGGAAATGGGACGTAAATGCAATCGAACCAACTTTTGCACAAAAAACATCTTCTCATTCATGGGCAACTTAAGCCTGCGAAAAATTCCGGGCACCATGCGCGCGCCTTTGTCCTCATGACCATGAAACGTCCACCCTACTGTTTTGTCAAATCGTTTCGTTGCAGGTTTAGCTATGTCGTGCAGGATGGCAGCCCAACGCAACCACAAATCATCCGAAACTTTTGAAACGTTATCCAACACTTGCAGCGTGTGAAAGAAATTATCTTTATGCGCCTTGTTATCAACATACTCAACGCCATGCAAGGCAATCATTTCTGGGAAAAACTTATTTAGCAGTCCGCTTTGAAACAGAAGCTTGAACCCATACGAAGGAACGGGTGACAAGATGATTTTATTTAACTCAACAATTATTCGCTCCATCGAAACAATGGAAAGCCGATCTGCATGATTGGTAATGGCTTCAAAGGTATCGGCTTCAATGTCAAAGTTTAGTTGCGATGCAAACCGAATGGCGCGCATCATCCTGAGCGGGTCATCTGAAAAAGTGATAGCAGGATTGAGCGGGGTTTTGATCAGCTTTTCTTCGAGGTGTTGAACACCGCCAAAAGGATCAACCAAAGAGCCAAAATTTTCTTTCTCCAAACTGATGGCCATGGCGTTGATCGTAAAATCCCTGCGCAGTTGATCTTCCTCCAAAGTTCCGTCTTCGACCAATGGTTTGCGTGAATCTTCGCGATACGATTCCTTACGGGCGCCTACGAATTCCAACTCCCGATCGCCAAGCTTAATCATGGCAGTGCCAAAATTTTTGAACACAGTTACATGCAATCCACCCAAGTCCTGGGCTA
Organism: uncultured Ohtaekwangia sp.; assembly: GCA_964574945.1. GTDB lineage: Bacteria > Bacteroidota > Bacteroidia > Cytophagales > Cyclobacteriaceae > ELB16-189. The sequence continues at coordinate 1,679 of CAZNRJ010000545.1, forward strand.
CCTGTTGGGCTAATTTAATGCCGCTGCCAAGGCACACAAAATCAAGGTCTTTATTAGGACGGCCCAGGATAAGATCACGTACATAACCACCTACTACAAAGGTGGGGAAGCCGAGCTTGCTTCCAGCCTCTGAAATCGTTTTGAAAATACTGTCTTTCCCTAAATGTGCCTTAAAATCCATTACTAAGCATCAAAAATGGGAACAAAGGTAAGAAGGAAATCAAGAATAATGGGTAATAAGATGATGCAACCTTTAATCAATTCTCAGGCATTTTCCATCCGGTAAATAGTGTATGATCAAGATACACCTCATGCTTAATAAAAAAATACTTCGTCAATAAAGAACCAACCTTTTTGTCCCTTGCCGCTGTGCCACTCGGGCAATTTACTCACAGGCTTTGCAATTATTTTATAATATAAATATTTACCCGGTTCTATATTAATGGCCAATGCCTCTACCCCCTGAGGACTATATCC
>CAZNRJ010000546.1:0-1796 GCA_964574945.1 uncultured Ohtaekwangia sp.
GGGCAGGGTTAGGCGTGTAGTTACCGTAGTTGCCGCTATGCATAGGGGCACGGGGGCCAAAGGCTGTGAGCGTAATCTCACAAATACCCCGCGCTCCAAAGCTTAAGGTTGGTTGATTGCTCACATGGCGCGGGCCATCATAAATAATCAACATGTCGGCACTCAATTCATTTTTGTATTTGGTGACTGCAGCCGGCAGGTTGGGCGATCCTAACTCTTCTTCGAAGTCCATAATTACTTTGATGTTGTAGTTCGGCTCAGCTTTTAATTCTTTCAGGGCATCGAGTGAAGCAAGAAATGCCATGGCTGGCCCTTTCGCATCGGATGTTGAGCGTGCAAAAATTCGCCAGTCGCGATTAAGGTCTTCGTATAAACGTTCGTAGGCGATAGCATTCCAATTACCCGATTCGTCTTTTTCTTTTAGCGTTGGCTTCCACGGATTTTCCTGATCCCACTGGGCAGCATTGGTTGGTTGCCCGTCTATTTGCAAATAAATGAGAATCGTCTTTTTAGCATTTTTAACTTTTCGTTCTGCCAACAACAGTGGAGCAGAAGGTGTTGCCAAACGCTGGGTTGTAAAACCTCGTTTAGCAAATGCTTGCTCACACCACTGCACGTTTTTTTCAATATCATTCGGGAAGTGCGCATCATTGCTCAGGCTTAACAATTCATATAGTTCTTTGAAGGAACTAACCGCATGTTTTTCGGAAATTTTCTGAAGGTCAATCCCTTTTTGTGAAAATGCCGGAAATGCGATAATGACAAGCAGGTATATAAAGCGCTTCATACTTTTTTAATGATTAGGTGTGCAAATAAGCAGTGAGTTTTCGAAAACGGATCCAATCAAAAGTATATTTTTATAAACCGCTCCTACCGATGATCCTGAGTACGAGGTTCCGTCATTCAAAAAGATTTCTTCCACCTGGTATTTTCCAGCCTCATCCTTTGATAGTTTAATAACCTGGGAGGGAGAATACTTCGTAGAATCTTTGGCATGGCTAACAAATTTTAACAATTGCGGATGCGCCCCGATCCAGAGCGAACCATCATCATCCAATTCAATATTGTCAACTCCGGTGCTAACATCAATTTTATCACTCAATGCTAAATCTCCGTTGGCGGGATCGCGGTCATAGATCAAAATTTTTCTGCCGGTGCAGGAAGCAACGAATATTTTAGAAATATCGGCCGAATGATTAATGCCATTTGCATAGGCTATGCCGGTAGCTGCTTTTCTAAAACTTTTTCCGTCATAATAATTTACATATGAAATGGCTCGTTGCAAATAGTCTTCAAGTGTTCGCCCCAATCCTTGTTTACTATAATAGTGATCGTTTGTTACATAGAAAGACCGTTCGCCAACAGCAGTTACATCATTTGGGCTTGTCATCAAATCAACATCCCGAATACTTTCCAGGTGTATGAGGCTGTCGTTTCGCCATTCAAACCGTTCGATAAAATGCCCCCAATTTTCCTGACGATGATTGACTACAAAAAGAAATTGATGGCCATCCGGGTTTCTCCAAAACGAGATTCCATGCGGATGAAAATCTTTTAGATCGGGTGTAATATTTCTTAAAGTTGGTACTGAATCAGAAAGATTCATTAACAAGATTGCACCATTCACGCTATTGGTGTTGGCCATATTTGATCTCCGATCATCTACCGAAATAAATGCCAATCCACTTTGTTGATCGATGGTGATATCTTCCGGGCCGGCAACAGGGAGTTGAAGTTTTGTCACGGTTCCATTAAAATGTGGTGAGATGGTTTTAAACACTCCGGCAGGGACGAGT
>CAZNRJ010000546.1:1806-2148 GCA_964574945.1 uncultured Ohtaekwangia sp.
ACGAGTATACCAATGACAACATAAAGGATCAAAACAAGCAGTATCGCCAGCAGGATTTTTACAATTTTCATAGTACGTTAATTGCGTGTTCTGAAAGGTAGGAAAAGTATGGATCAGAACTAAAAATTTACATCGGTGATAATCGACTCTAATGATTATTTTTACACCCGATGCAATCGCCAACGTATTCAGTAATTGTTCCGGTATATAACCGGCCGCAGGAGGTAATGGAATTGCTGGAGAGTCTCACCCATCAAACCCATAAAAATTTTGAAGTGATTTTGGTGGAAGATGGTTCTTCCGTTTCGAGTGAGAAGGTGTATGAACAGTATGCTGACAGGC
>CAZNRJ010000547.1:0-2145 GCA_964574945.1 uncultured Ohtaekwangia sp.
ATTTTTGCCACCAACGGATACACGTGAATGTTTTGAAAGGGAGCTACTGTAATTCCTGAAACGATATTAGGGCCCTGCGCATAGAAAATTCCCCTAACATCATTAACCTCTACAGGATCATATCCATGCGCTCCTTCCTTCGATCCGATTTTTGCCGATTTTAAAAACCGCTCCCGCGAACCTTCCCGAATGTAATGATGCGGATTGGCTATTACCATAAGATCTCCTGCCCTTTTATTTTGATAGTGCCAGCGGGCAGGATAATCTTCCTTCTTAAGTACAGAATAATTCTTCTCACTCTTTTTTAGCACGGCATACACGGAGTCTCTTTTATGTTTATCTGAAATATATAAGTGAGTTTGTGTTCCGCCATTCACCAATTTTACGTGCGGGTTTTTTCGGTCAACCAACTCGTCAATAAAAATATAAGTTGATTCTTCCACGGTCAGTTCATGCATGCCATGATCAGAAACCAAAATCACATTCACCGGAAGGGAAGTTGCATCAACTCCTTTCATCAAATTACCCAGCAGTGTATCTGCACGCAAAACAGCCTGCTTAGTTTCCTCTGAGTTAGGTCCATACATGTGACCTTCATGATCAGGAAATGAAAAGTAAAGTGTAATGAAGTGCGGGCGTTCTGCTTCCGGCAATTTCAACCAATCAATCACCTGGTCCACCCGCTCTTGCGGATCAATCTTATCATCAAAAGGAAAATAATAATCGGGCCTGCGGCTTCCATCACTCATTTCGGAACCCACCCAAAAATAAGAAGCTGATTTTACTCCATTCTTTTTTGCTAACTCCCACAAGGGCACACCTCCATAATAATAAGGATCAGTTACCTTCACCTTATCGCGCATCCCATAAAGTTCGTTTCGTGCCGGATCATAAAAATTATTATCAACCAACCCATGATTGCCGGGATTCAAACCCGTAACCAATGTATAATGATTCGGAAAGGTCTTACTTGGAAAAGACGGGATCAGTGCCTCGGCCTGTGAACCTTTAGTTATGAATTTCCTGAAGCTTGGCGGATCAAAATTGGTAACATAGTCATACCTGAAGCCATCAAAGGAAACGAGTATTACATAAGGGACTTCCTTTTTCTGAGCGATGGAAAATAAACCTATCAGCAGAAAGGATAAACAGAAAAGAATTCTTTTCATTTCTATACATTTTAATGTGGGACCTGTGGGGCTCGAACCCACGACCCTCCCGCCTAAAAGAGCGGGATACTCTAAACGAGCCGTCTCAAAAGTCGTTCTGTCATCGCGGCCCTGAGCCGCGATCCCAGATTTAGCAGTATTCAACGGGATTCCGGCACAAGGCCGGAATGACATTTCACATTTAGTACGACTTTTGAGACGGCCTCAGCTAAGATCCCTTGACTGGCCGCAAGATGAAATTTTTTCTACAAATCAAGCAGGTTTTTTATTCCTTTGGTTTTAAATCTTTGTTATAAGTCATCTCAAAAATACTCCCAAGAGTATCTGTCATACCGGATTTATTCCGGTATCTCGTTTTTTTGCACGGATTCCGAGATCGCGGATCGTTGTCCGCGATGACAAAGTATTTTTGAGATGATTTCTACTTAATCTATGGAAACGATTGATTCCTGGGTAACCTTACTAAACCTTCAGCCGCATCCTGAGGGTGGCTTCTTCAGGGAAACGTATCGCGCACCAGAAATGGTCTCCTCGTTGCCTCAGCGGTTTGATGGTGAGCGTAACTTTTCTACTGCAATTTATTTTTTACTTCGCTCTCAGGACAAATCTGTCTTTCACCGAATTAAATCGGATGAGCTCTGGCATTTTATCAAGGCAGCACCCTGCTTATTTATGTGCTCAATGATCAGGGGCTGACAGTTCACAGGTTAGGATCCAATCCTGAACAAGGCGAATCATTGCAAGTGTTGATTCCCGCCAATTGCTGGTTTGGTGCGCACGTAGAGAAGTCGAACAGCTTTGCGTTATGTGGCTGCACTGTATCGCCCGGGTTTGATTTTCGTGATTTTGAAATGGCAGATAGAAATGAGCTATTAAAAAAATATCCCGGGTATGAGAGGGAAATCATCCACCTTACCTGAGATATTAGAAGTCATCTCAAAAATACTTCCAAGAGTGTATGTCATGCCGGATTTAT
>CAZNRJ010000548.1:0-2145 GCA_964574945.1 uncultured Ohtaekwangia sp.
ATCATGGCGCAGAGCACGGGCGTGAGCGTCAGGGCCACCACGCCGGAGAGCACGCTCGATGTTGCCATGGTGATGGCACAGGTTCATCATGCAAAAGTTTTATTGGGCAGCGCCACCCCTTCTACAGAATCATATTACCAGGCGGTAACAGGACGATATGGATTAATCTCCCTGCCAAAACGATTTGGGGAAGCCCAGCTACCTGAAATTATTTTTGCTGACTTGAGCCAGGAGAAAAAACGAAAAACAAATAAAGGCGAGTTCTCTTCCCTTCTGCTAAAAGAAATAAAGGCCACCCTCGATAAAAAAGAACAAGTCATATTATTTCAAAACCGCAGGGGATATTCGCCACTTGTTCAGTGTGAAGATTGCAGTTGGGTGCCTAAGTGTATCAACTGTGCAGTGAGCCTTACTTATCATCAATACAGGCACGCATTAATTTGTCACTATTGCGGCTATCGCGAAGAATTACCCAATCAATGCCCCACCTGCAGTTCAAAACGAATTCTTACGCTCGGGTATGGAACTGAAAAATTAGAAGAAGAATTGAAATTGTATTTTCCTGAAACCAAAATTCAGCGCATGGATTTGGACACCACCCGGTCGCGCTCAGGGTATGAAACCATCATTGATGATTTTGAAAAAGGTGATACGGATATTTTGGTAGGCACACAAATGGTAACGAAAGGTCTTGATTTTGATGGGGTAAGTTTGGTGGCCGTGTTTGACACCGATCGCATGATGCACTTTCCGGATTTCCGTTCTTATGAAAGAGCGTTTCAACTGATCACACAAGTGAGCGGCCGTGCCGGAAGAAGGGAAAAGCAGGGAAAAGTAATTTTACAAACCTCCAGTCCGGAGCATCCGTTATTTAAATACATCATTGAAAATGATGTTACAGGATTTATCCAGGATCAGTTACACGATCGCGATGAGCATCATTACCCGCCCTTCACCCGGCTGATAGACATTACCATTAAACACAAAGACAAAAAAATCGCAAAAGCTGTTGCGGATAGCTTTGCCAATCAACTGAAAGGAACGCTCAAAGGAGTGTGGATAATGGGGCCCGGTGAGCCAATGATTTCCAAAATCAGGAATGAATTTTTAATGATGATTCTGGTAAAGATAAAACGCGACCAGGGAAAACTGAGTGAAATCAAATCAGCCCTAAATACTATTTCGAATGACTTGCAACAGATGAAAGAATACAGAAGTGTGAAAATTGTATTCGATGTGGACCCGGCTTAGCGCTTGACTAATTGATACTTATTGAGTTGAGGAAAATATTCATATACTTAGACAGTCTGGCCGATCACGGTCGTTTTACCCACTTGCCTTGCCTTGCACCCCGTATCACCAATGGTTTTCGGGAAGGCTGTTTAGCCACGTTTCAAGGTCTGAATGCAGATCTCTTATATGGATTCACTTGCGGTAATGAATGCCGTTTCTGCGGACTAATTTTCAACCGACACACTACGGACGACAAAGAACCACAGCCTATAACGTGTAAGCGACATATCATTTAATCCGCTACTTTTCACAACTTTGCAGAACTATGGCAAAAATCAATGTAAAAGACACGGAAATAGTAGTGTTCAAAAAAGAGCAGGAAGATTATATTTCTCTGACAGACATTGCCAAAGTCAGGGACAAGAAAAACCCCTCACAAATCATCAGTTTATGGCTGAGAACCTACAATACGATTGAATATCTTGGCTTGTGGGAAATGCTGAACAACCCGAATTTTAAACCCCACATTTATGAGGGGTTTAAAAATGAGTCGGCAAAACCGCACTTTTGGATGTCGGCTCAAAAATGGATTTCTGAAACAAACGCCATAGGAATAACCTCTAAATCGGGACGTTACGGTGGTGGAACTTATGCCCACTCGGATATTGCTTTTAAATTTGCATCGTGGATTTCGGCAGAGTTTGAACTTTATCTTGTAAGAGAATTTAAACGGCTCAAAGAAGAAGAGCAAAAAGCGATTGGTTGGACAGCCAAACGTGAATTAACAAAAATCAATTACCTTATTCATACTGATGCTGTAAAACACAATCTTATTCCAAAAGAACTGACGGCAAAAGAAACGTCAATTATTTACGCCAACGAAGCCGATGTATTGAATGTTGCCTTGTTTGG
>CAZNRJ010000549.1:0-2135 GCA_964574945.1 uncultured Ohtaekwangia sp.
AAGGAGTTTCTTTTTATGGTCATCCATAACCGCTTTTATTTTGTCTTCATCAACAAAACGTTTAATGATCGCTTGCTGCGAAAATGTGATCAGGTTGGAAACGAAATAGTAAAAGCTTAACCCCGCTGAAAAGTTGTTCAATACAAACATGAATACGATTGGCATGATGTAGCCCATTGATTTCATAGGGCCTTGCACGGCACTGAGTTGATTGTTTTGCCATGTATAAATAATTGTGGAGGCAGTCATCAACAGCACAAACAAACTTACGTGACTTCCATAAAACGGTATTGTAAATGGGAGATTGACAATGGAATCATACGTAGAAAGATCCTCTGCCCACAAAAATGCTTTTTGTCTTAGTTCGATCGATACCGGGAAGAAGTAAAACATGGCAAACAAAATCGGCATTTGAAGCAAAAGCGGAATGCAACCGCTAAACGGATTAACACCCGCCTCTTTATACAGCTTCATTTGGTCTTGCTGATTCTGAGTCATGTTGTCGCCATTCTTCTCTTTTATCAAATCGAGCTCAGGTTTCAACAATTTCATTTTTGCCATTCCCAAATAGGATTTGTAGGAGAGGGGCAGCAAAAGAATTTTTACAAAGAGCACAAGCAGAACAATGATGATTCCGTAGTTGCTGATAAAGCCTTCTAAGAATTTGAAGATTGGAATGATTACAAACTTGTTGATCCACAACATAGGAGGCCATCCTAAATCCAGGTTTTTTGAAAATCCTTCGGTGATGGTAGGCAACACTTTATAATCGTTGGGCCCGAAATAATAATTGAAGGAAGCCTTCTTTGAGGATACATCTTCAGAGGGAATCAATAATTCGAGATCGGCTACTTTTACTTCCTGAGGATTGTTTACGTCAGCAACTATTTGCACCTCGCCACCCGCAAAAGAATTTTTGGCAATGATAGAAGAGATGAAAAATTTCTGCCGGATGGATACCCACTTGATGGGAGTGGTCAACACTTCTGATTCAAGATCGTTTGATGTTTGCGAAGTGTAATCGAACTCACCATTCGTGAGATAATAATTAATATTGGTTTTGGTACGGCTGTCAGCAATCGCTTTTTCCTGCAAAGGAATGGCATCGTGCCAACGATAAATAAGATTTTTACCATTCAGGGCAGTGCCTGATGTTTGAATTTCGTAACCAACCTGGTAGCCTGTTGGCGGAATGGAATAAATATGTTTTATAAAACCCGATTCGCTTGTCTTTGCTGTAAATACAATGAGTGTTGTGTCATTCTTCTTTGAAGTGGAGGGAGTGTAATAGAGCTTATACAAGTCAACGTCCTTGCCCTCATAATTAGCAATCAACGAAAAGCGATTGTTATCTTTTTGTGCCAGGAATAGTGGAGTCTGGGAATACGTTTTAAAATTCTTTAGCTCAACTTCCTGAATGCGTCCCTGGTTGGAGAGTTTGATTTTTAAATCACTGTTTTCAACAGTGGTTAATTCTTCCGTACCTGAAAGGAAAGAACCCAGTCCACCGTATTGCTTCATTGCAATACTATCTGTCAGGTGATTTTGCTCTTCAGGTTTTTCCTGCAGGCTGTCTTTTGTAACCGTTTCTGTGGTGGCTTGAGCCGGGGCAGCCTTGGGAGGTTCTGGAGTAGGTGCTAAAAAATTAAAATATACTAAGAGAAGTACTGCAATGAGCGTAAGTCCTATGGCCGAATTTCTATCCATTATTTGTTAGTGGGAAAATGAGCATTTTTATTTTAAACTAGTTCAACTTTTTTTTCAAAATCGGTATTGAAACCAATCACGATGTGGATTTTTTATTGTTCATGGCCGCTTCTACAAATTTTACAAAGAGCGGATGTGGGTTTAATACAGTACTTTTTAATTCAGGATGATATTGAACACCCACAAACCACGGGTGATCTTTTAATTCAACAATCTCAACTAAGTTGGTATCAGGATTGATACCGGCAGCTTTTAATCCTGCTTCTTCAATTTGATCAAGATACTTGTTGTTGAATTCATAGCGATGGCGGTGGCGTTCTTGTATGGTGGTTGTATCTCCATAAATGTGAAAAGCTTTAGTGCCTTTTTTTATTTTACAGGTGTAAGCCCCCAGCCGCATCGTGCCGCCTTTGTTGGTGATCTTCTTT
>CAZNRJ010000550.1:0-2124 GCA_964574945.1 uncultured Ohtaekwangia sp.
GTTTTTAACCTGGAAAATGAATTCAATGCAACTTCCTGGAGAGTTGCAAAAAAAATGAGTCGTGACAATTTGAAATGCACCCATCGAAACTTTTGCCTAACATCCGTTAATAATTTTTTGTAAGATACAATTCGGTATCTGCTACTACACTGTGGACTTTTAGTTTTACTTTTGAGGTTGTTATAATTGCCCATGAAGCCCACCCGCTACTTTGTAATCGATTTCGATAGCACTTTTACAAAAGTTGAAGCCTTTGATGCCCTCGCTGAAATTTCTTTAAAAGACCATCCGGATGTTTCCAACCTCAAGCAGGCAATCTTCGACATTACCAATCAGGGTATGGATGGATCAATTTCCTTTCGGGAATCGCTTGAAAAAAGGATTGCCATTCTCGCACCGAACAAAAGACATTTAGAACAATTAGTTGTGGTGCTTCGCGAATTGGTTTCAGAATCATTTAAAAGAAACCGGGAATTTCTTCAAACATATGCCGATTATATTTATATAATTTCCAATGGGTTTCATGCGTTCATCGATCCCATCGTTACCGAATTTGGAATTAAGCCGGAAAATATTCTTGCCAACCGGTTTCATTTCGATGAGCAGGGTAATGTAACAGGGTTTGATAAAGAGAATCCGCTTTCGCAGAACAATGGAAAAGTAGAACAACTGAAACGCCTGAACTTGCCAGGTGATGTGTATGTTGTAGGGGATGGCTACACAGATTACGAAATAAAACATGCCGGCCTTGCCAATAAATTTTTTGCCTTCACCGAAAATGTAGAACGTGAAAAAGTATTAAGCAAAGCCGATCATATTGCCCCTAATTTAGATGAATTTTTATACCTCAATAAATTGAATACAGCTATCTCCTATCCAAAAAACAGGATCAATGTCCTGTTACTCGAAAATGTTCATCCCTATGCGGTTGAAGCATTTAAAGCCGAAGGTTTTAACGTGGAAGTCTACCCTGCCGGGCTTGACGAAGACGAACTGTGTGAGAAAATAAAAAATGTTTCGGTTTTGGGAATTCGATCCAAGACAAATGTAACTGCCAAAGTGCTGGAAAATGCTAACCGGTTGATGACCATTGGTGCGTTTTGCATCGGCACGAATCAAATTGATTTGAAAGAAGCGACCAAACGTGGCATTGCAGTATTTAATGCGCCCTACAGCAATACACGCTCAGTTGTGGAATTAGTGATTGGAGAAATTATCATGCTCATTCGCAACCTGCCCGATAAGTTTGCCAAAATGCATGAGGGAAAATGGGATAAATCAGCGAGTGGAAGTTTTGAAATCCGTGGTAAGAAATTAGGCATTGTAGGGTATGGAAATATTGGTTCACAACTTTCAGTAGTGGCAGAAGCTATTGGATTAAATGTCTATTACTACGATCGTGAAGAGCGATTAGCGCTTGGCAATGCTACCAAATGTAAGTCGTTGAAAGAATTACTCGAGCAAGTGGATATTATTTCACTTCATGTAGATGGACGAAAAGAAAACCAAAATATCATTGGTGATAAAGAATTTGACCTGATGAAAAAGGGAGTCATTTTTCTAAATCTCAGTCGCGGCCATATTGTTGACATTGCTGCGCTAAAGAAAAATATTGAGAATGGAAAAGTTGCCGGTTGTGGCATTGATGTGTTTCCTCATGAACCTAAGAGTAACAAGGAAGGTTTTGTTTCAGAACTCCGTGGCTTGCCTAACACCATCTTAACACCCCACATTGGCGGAAGTACATTAGAAGCGCAAGAGAACATTGCCACGTTTGTATCCGGAAAATTTTTAGATTATATCAACACCGGGGGCACAAGCATCAGTGTAAACTTTCCTAACCTCTCGCTGCCAATATTGGAAAATGCACATCGGTTGATTCACATTCATAGCAATGTGCCGGGTATTCTTGCCAAAATCAACCAGGTACTTGCCAACAACGGCATTAACATAGTTGGTCAATATCTTAAAACCAATGAAAACATTGGGTATGTAATCACCGATATCGATAAGGAATACAATAAGGATGTGATCAAAGAACTTAGGAATATTGAAAATACAATTAAGTTTCGGGTGTTGTATTAAAAATCAGTTGTGAACCTCTTCAACCGTGCGGTGCATGAA
>CAZNRJ010000551.1:0-2121 GCA_964574945.1 uncultured Ohtaekwangia sp.
GTTTTTTGATGTTTTCAATATTGAAGTCCTATCAGGAAATCCAAAAAAGGAATTGGCCGATCCGGGAAAAGTTTTTTTAACTGAAGAGTTTGCTGAAAAACTTATTAACAAGAATATCAAAACTATTAAGCTCGATAATTTATTGGAACTTGAAATTGCCGGTATTATCCGAATGCCCAAGACACCTACACACATGAAGATTAACATGATTGTATCGTGGGCAACTATTACACCCGATATTGCGGCTAAGTTTCTAGGATTTTCAATTGATCAATGGGGTTTAAATGCCTCGGGATATACCTATTTAGTTTTACCCACCTCCATCAACCAGGCATCCATGGAGGCAAAATTTCCTGCGCTGCTTGAAAAGTACTATGGTACCGAAGATGGTAGGCGACAAACCTATAGGCTACAACCACTTTCTCGAATACACTTTGATACTGAGTTTAGCGAAAATCCTGGCACCACTTCAACATCATCGTCAACGCTAATCATATTGGCATTTATTGGTGCGTTCATATTGTTGGTGGCCTGCGTAAACTTCATCAATTTATCCACTGCTCTTTCTGTTCATAAATCGAAAGAGGTGGGAGTAAGGAAAACGTTGGGTGCGCAGCAGTCTCAACTTACTTTACAGTATCTTAGTGAAGCTTTCTTACTTACCGTTTGTGCGGCAATCATTTCTGTGGGAATTGCCGAATGGATTGCACCCCTTGTTGGAAATTTTCTGGAACGTGACGTGCAGTTGAATTTACTCAACAATCCCCAATTAATACTTTTCCTTATCGGGATTGTTCTCTTTACTGCTCTGTTCTCCGGGTTTTATCCGGCCTGGATACTCGCCAGGTTTAATCCCGTAAAGGCATTGAAGAATAAACTTTCCGGCTATGATAATTCACCGATTTCTTTACGGAAAGTTTTGGTAGTGGCGCAGTTTTTTATCGCTCAGGTGTTGATCATCTGCACATTGGTAGTTTCGAGTCAACTTTCATTTTTTAGAAGCACTTCATTGGGATTTGCTAAGGAAGCTGTAGTAAATGTAAATATTCCTGATAATGACATTGTAAAACTGGAAGCACTGAGAAGTAAACTGCAAACCGATCCTGATGTGAAAGATGTCTCTTTTTCATTGGGAGCTCCAATCTCAGGTAATCAATTTGGAACAGGTATGTTTCTTACAGACAAGGGCAATGCAGACCGGTACTCAATAAAGTTAAAACTCGCAGATATACATTATAAGGATGTATACGGACTTGAACTCCTGGAAGGTCGTTGGTTTTTAGAAAGTGATGAAAAGCTCGCTAACCTACGAAGGGAGGAGCGCCAGTGGTCATATATAATTAATGAGGAAGCAATGAGAATACTCGGCTTCAGTTCACCCAAAGAGGTTATTGGAAAAAATATTACGATAGGGTTTAATGATGTATCAGGCCCCGTAATAGGCGTGGTGAAAAATTTTCATACAGCATCCTTGCAGCATAACATAGAAGCTGTCGTGCTGCTGCCATTCAATTATTACTATGATGTTGGAATTAAAATTAATACGGCAAACACAGCAGCGACAATTAAAAATATTGAAGATGCCTGGTCACAACAATATCCTGAATATTTATTTCAATATACTTTTTTGGATGAATATGTTGGACGCTTGTATCGTGAGGAAGAACGTATGTTTGGACTCTTTGAAGTATTTGCAGGCATCGCCATCTTTATCGGGTGTCTTGGTTTGTACGGATTGGCTTCTTTTATGGCGCAACAAAAAACGAAGGAAATTGCCATTCGCAAAACATTAGGGGCTTCAGTAGGCGATATTATTACTCTTTTCTCCCGCGACTTTGTTTTATTGGTTCTGATAGCATTTGTCTTAGCCATACCGGTAGCCTGGTACGCCATGAATTTATGGCTTGAAGATTTCGCCTTTAAGATTGAAATCACCTGGGTTGTTTTTGCCATTGGAATATTAAGTACACTTGGCATTACGCTGCTAACCGTGGGCTATCGCTCATTACGCGCTGCCATTGCTAATCCGGTAGATGCCCTGAAAAGTGAATAGAAGTCATCTCAAAAATATTCCAAGAGTGTATGTCATGCCGGATTTATTCCGGCATCCCGTTTTGCAGC
>CAZNRJ010000552.1:0-2108 GCA_964574945.1 uncultured Ohtaekwangia sp.
TACATCCAATTTTTAGAAGCCGGGGGGAGATTACTTCAAAAAGAATTGACCGCAGAGTTAATCAAAGGATATCTGCGCCAATCAAAACCGATATTAACCGGGCTAAGCGCAACTTACTTGTACGGAACCCCGCGCGAAATCCCGGCTAACGGAAAATACAATAGCATAAAAGGCGAGCCGGTAGGGCACTTTGTAATCATCAATGGGTATGATGAAGCAACAAACACGGTTTACATTGCAGACCCAATGAATCCCAATCCCTTGAAGAGTCAGTACTACAGTGTAAACTTCGATCGGCTCATCAACAGTATTTTGTTGGGTATTGTAACCTACGATGCCAATCTTCTGATCATCGAGCAAAAGAAATAGCTATGCCTAAACTGATTGTGGTCGATAAACCGGAGCGTTGGAAATTTAGTTTGCACGATGTAGAAGTGATTTCCCCTGAACGCTACATTACCGATCTCGCTTTTCAAAACAGTAAGAACCTTAAAGTACTGAACCTCTGCAAGTCGTATCACTATCAAAGTGAAGGCTATTATGTTTCGTTGCTGGCCGAAGCGCGTGGACATAAAGTGCTGCCCGAAGTTTCCACCATTCAGGATTTACGGTTCCCTTCTATTTTGCGCGATGATTCACTCGACTTCGATGAATTGATTCAAAATACTTTTAAAAATGAAGTTGGAGATCGGATTGAATTCAATATCTATTTTGGGTTTACAAAATCCGAAAATTTTAACCGGTTGGGTTTACAACTATTTCAAATGGTGCAGGCGCCATCATTAAGGGTTTTGTTTACTAAGAAAACAAAATGGTCACTTCGAAAAATAAGACCGATCAGCTTAAGCGAAGTGCCTGAAGAAGATAAGCCCATCCTGGTGCAAGGGTTAGAACGCTACCTGTTGCGCAAGCGCGATTTCAGGCCCGATAAAAAGAAATACGACTTAGCGATTCTGGTTAACCCGGATGATAAAAATCCACCGTCTGACGATCGCGCATTAAAACGATTTTATCGAGCCGCTTTGGAGGCAGGGTTCAACACCGAGTTTATTACCAAAAATGATTTTGATCAGATTATTCAATACGATGCACTTTTTATTCGCGAAACAACAAACGTAAACCATCACACCTTCCGGTTTGCCAAAAAAGCTGAGTCGTTGGGATTAGTGGTAATTGATGATCCTGAATCAATCTTAAAATGCACCAACAAAGTGTATTTGCATGAATTGCTGACTTCCAATAAAATTCTAACCCCAAAAGCTTTTGTCATAACAGAAGACAATTGCGATCAATTAGAAAGTAAGATGGGCTTTCCTTTCATCCTTAAGCAACCTGATGGCGCTTTCTCGAAAGGTGTTTTTAAAATCAATTCTGTAACAGAATTTGAAACAGTAAGGGAAAGCATGTTCGGGAAATCGGACTTATTGATTGCCCAGGAATTTTTGCCCACTTCATTTGACTGGCGGGTGGGCATCATCGATGGCCAGGTAATTTATGTGTGCAAATACTTTATGGCTACCAAACATTGGCAAATCGTAAACTGGAACGCCAACAAGCAATCGCAGGAAGGTGATGTGGAGAGTATACCGGTTGATCAGGCTCCATCAGGTTTATTGAAAACCGCCCTGAAAGCAACTTCATTAATTGGCAAAAGCTTGTATGGGGTTGATATGAAAGAGATCGATGGAAAGTTTTATGTGATAGAAATCAATGACAATCCTAACATTGATGCCGGTATCGAAGACAAAATATTAAAAGAGCGACTCTATGAAATCATTATGGAAGTTTTTCTAACCAAAATCAAGGCCATCAAATGAGTGCGTCTCCCTATCATCTCTTTCAGGGCTTTGGCATTGAATTAGAATACATGATTGTCGATAAAGATTCGCTGCGGGTAAAACCGATTGCCGATGAACTATTGAAACATGAATTGGGAGCCATTGGAAGCGACTTTGAAAATGGCATGGTCACCTGGAGCAATGAATTGGTGATGCACGTAATCGAAATTAAATCCACTAAACCTGAATCAGATTTAGAAATACTTGGGAAGGAGTTTAAAAAAAATATCGTCCAAATAAATTCAATATTGGAGAAGTGGAATGCCGTAC
>CAZNRJ010000553.1:0-2093 GCA_964574945.1 uncultured Ohtaekwangia sp.
GAGAGTACCATCCATAAGGGCATGGGCGATATGCTTGGCTCACTCATAATAGTGATTTTAGCAGGCTCGATGCTGGGGAAATTAGTTGCTGAAACCGGGGCTGCGCAAAAAATTGCTACCAGCCTGATGTCAATTTTTGGACAATCGTATTTACAGATAGCGTTGATGATAACAGGTTTTGTTATTGGCATCCCGCTTTTTTATAACGTAGGCTTCGTGTTGGTGTTTCCGCTTATTGCGTCTGTTGTATATCGCTATAAGCTTCCCGCGCTTTTCATTGGCATGCCCATGATTACAGCCTTATCGGTAACCCATGGCTTTCTCCCTCCCCATCCATCGCCTTCGGCTTTAGTGGCACAGCTCAATGCCAGCATGAGTGTTACGCTTTTATATGGAGTGATCATTGCCATTCCAACCGTGTTGATTGCCGGACTTCTTTTTTCAAAAACACTTAAAAATATTCCGGCTACTGTTCTGAAAACTTTTCAAAAGGAAGGTTTGCCTGAAGATAAGCTTCCCGGGCTTTTCAACAGCATGATGACTTCCCTGCTTCCGGTTCTGCTGCTTGCTGTTATGAGTCTGATGGATTTTTCGATTGACGAAAGTTCTTCCATTAAAAACATCACCCGGTTTTTAAGTGGCTCCTCTATTGTCATGCTGGTCTCTTTATGCATTGGAACTTATACGTTGGGCATTAGCCGCGGGTTAAAGATTTCTTACTTAATGGAGATTTATGCCGACTCGATCAAGGACGTGATGATGATCATTTTAATTATCGGAGGCGCGGGTGCACTTAAGCAAACCTTAATTCAAAGTGGTGTTGATAAAGAAATAGGGGGACTATTGGATGGATTAAACATGCATCCGTTAATTCTTGGCTGGTTGATTGCAGGTGCCATCCGGGTGTGCGTAGGTTCCGCAACGGTTGCCGGACTTACCGCTGCAGGCATTGTGGCTCCGCTATTACTTTCCAATCCTGAGGTAAATCCAAGCCTGATGGTGCTTGCGGTCGGGGCCGGAAGTCTAATGTTCTCACATGTAAATGATTCCGGATTTTGGTTATTCAAAGAGTACTTCAACTTAAGTATTAAAGACACCATCAAATCGTGGTCGCTCATGGAGACCCTTGTCGCTGTGTGCGGATTGATTGGAGTGATGGTGATTAATTCGTTATTGTAGTACCCTTCGTAAAAAATCTTTGCATTCTGCTCATTTTAATACAAATATGTTCAACTTGTAATTCGACCTAAGTAATACAAGAAAAATGATACATCGGCTAACACTATTTGGATCCTTATTTTATTGTTTCGTTTCCTTGAATACCTTCTCTCAACAAAAATTAACAAAAGATGAAATATTAAAGGAGTATAGGTTGATTCAAAATGATCCTAATTTAGATTCCCTTTTCCGTTGGGATATTCATCTACAAACCAGAGTAACACTTGATAATCTTTTGAAATCCGGTATTGACACTTTACTAGTTTACACAATCAGACTTCCGGGTTACGTAACGATCGGAAGAGATTCTTGTTCATTAGAATATCAGCTCAATTCACATTTCTTTTGGAAAGATCATGGAAAATATTTCTATAAAAAAATTAATGGAAGGTGTGAGTCTCCAAAAGTGAATGCAACGGAAAAAGTTATACAGTTTTCAGTGGATAATCATTTAGTAATAAGAGAAGAGTTTTTTATGGGAGTAATCTATGGCGCAGAAAAGAATGGCGATCAACTTAAAGTAAGTGAATATCTGATAAATCATGAACCAAAATATTCAATTCTAATTCTTGTTAGCAAACAAGATAAATATTTGACATTTACCGAAGATGGATTGAAAAATAAAAAGAGTTTGTTTTTGGATTACAACAAGGGGTTGACTTCTTTTAAACTTTATGAATTAATAGAAGGAGAAATACTGAATTAATCGAAAATCTATGAATAACCTCACCCCCGATCAACGCTTCGAACAATTAAACTTAACGCTACCGCCACCTCCTGTTCCATTAGGTGTTTACAAACCTTTTTTAATTGCAGGCAACTATGTGTATGTCTCCGGGCATGGCACAGTAAAAGAAGACCGCAGTTTAATCATT
>CAZNRJ010000554.1:0-232 GCA_964574945.1 uncultured Ohtaekwangia sp.
TGATGGTCTTTTCCAACTTGTCGGCATCGAAGTATAAGGTGATCTCTTGTTGCACATGAACCACAAAATCAATTTGTTTTGAATCGGCCATGGATGAAAACTGGCTGGCGATGGAATGTACAAATGAATTCAGTGATGAGTAGGAACATTGAAGCTTCAGCGTGCCTGCCTCCACACGCGAAAGATCGAGCAACTGGTTGACTAAGGTAAGCAGCCTTGAGGCATTGCGGTG
>CAZNRJ010000554.1:242-2089 GCA_964574945.1 uncultured Ohtaekwangia sp.
ATGTTCAGCTCTGTTTTGTCGCCCGCTTCTTTTGCTGCTGCTAAACGTTTTTCAATGGGGCCAAGCAGCAAGGTAAGTGGTGTGCGGAACTCGTGCGAGATGTTGGCGAAGAAGCGCGACTTGAGCATGTCCAACTCGTGGTACTTCTCTGCCTCTGCTTCCTTTAGTTTTGCTTTGGCTCTTAACCGCTCGCGCCTGATGATTTGGTCTCTTCCGGCAACAAGCAACAGCAGCAACCCCAGACCATAAAGGGAGTATGCCCACCAGGTTTTCCACGGGGGCGGAAGGATGGTGATTTTAATGGAAGCGCCCTGCTCATTCCAGACACCATCGTTGTTGGAGCCTTTCACATGGAAAGTATAGGTGCCGGGGTCGAGGTTGGTGTAAGTTGCTATATTCTGGTTGCCTGAATTAGTCCATTCGTAATCATTACCGATTAATTTGTAGGAATAGCTGTTCCTGAGCGGAGAGGTAAAATCCAGGGCCACAAACTCGAAGCTGATAAAATTCTTATTGTATGGCAGCAGGATGTGGCTGGCATTTTCAATCCGTGTGGTCAGCCCAAATAATTCTTTTTCTTCTTCCCGGAAGTCAAGGATGGATTGATTAAGGATTTTCAAGTCGGTTATCGAAACAGGTGGTGCACTGGTGTTAATATGTACGCTGTCCGGGTAAAACTCCAGGATGCCCCTTTCCGTACCGAACATGATTTTATTTGATTTTGTTTTAATGGCAGCTTCCCAGGAGAAGGTGGATGGTTTTATACCTTCACTCTCTGAATAGAACGTAAACTTTTCAGAAGCTATCGTGAAACGTATTATGGAGTTTGTCGTGGCTACCCACAAATTTTCGTTGTGATAAATCAATTTTGAAACGATGGTGCCGACTGATTCCTTAAACTGAAATTTTTTAAAAGTGCCGTCTGCAGCCTTATAGGTAGCCAGGCTTGTGCTGGACACCATCCATAAATTCCCCTCCTCATCCATATCCATCGAAACGTAGTCTTCATCGAAAAGCTTAACCCATTTATAAGTAAAGTCGGCAGGGTCAATACGGAGGATCCCTTTTGAAGTAAGGACCCAAAGCAGGCCGTCTTTGTCAGGTTTGAACGCATTAATGCTGGTATCCAGCGTTTCATTTATCCCGCCTGTGAGCTTCCTTGTTACAAGCATGTCCTGCCGTATGTCAATAAATGAGATGCTGTCATTAATTCTCTTGTCGAAGTATATATAGTTTTCATTGACCAGCCCTATGACATTGGCCGTGCTGACGGGGGATGATTTGTATTCTTTTTCAACTTCACATTGATCGTTCAGCTTTACTATTGAGTTGGGTAAGGAAAGGTAAATCCGGCCATCCGTGCCGCCTGTCAGGCATATAATATAATTACTGCTTTTAAATGTTTTATGACTGATGAATTTGCCTTGCGGATTGAGTTGGATAAGCCCGTTACCAAAAGTGCCCAGCCAGATATTTCCCTTTGTGTCTTCATAAAGATTTCTGACATAATCCGAGCCCTGCGAACCGTGAGGAAGCAATTCTTGCATAGTAACACGATGGAAACCCTGCTTGCCCGGATGAAAGCGGCTAAGGCCGCTTTCAGTACCTATCCAAATGTCGCCATTCGGACTTTGCAGTAAGGAGTAAATGATATTGCTGTTGATGCTGTGCGTATCCGGCTCCTTAAATTTGAATTGAGTTACCTGCCTGCTTGATTTATTAAGTTTTAACAGCCCTGATCCATACGTTCCTATCCACAGGTTTCCTTTGTTGTCATCAATAACAGTGCTTAGTAGTATTCCCGGAAACTGAGCACTTAATTCGTACGTGGTCAACGTTCCGTTACA
>CAZNRJ010000555.1:0-2087 GCA_964574945.1 uncultured Ohtaekwangia sp.
ATTGTAAATAAGAACGGAAGGTCAAAATATACCCAATTCCCTTCTGCCCTTCTTACAATATAACCAGACGTAAAAGCTGCAAACAACATAATCACGCTGCCAATGAAGAGCCACATGGCAAACTTCTTTGGGTTCATGGAGATGGGCCGCTTAGGCTCTTCTACAATTTTAAATTCTGATATCACCTTCTCCATGTCTATCCCTTAAATTTTATCCAACAAATATGCGATCTGAACCACCGGCAAATACAAAAACGAACCAAACATAATCCGCAATGCGGATTGCCTGCTTCCTGTTTTTAACAATGAAAAGGTCTGGGCAAAAAAAGCAGCACCACATACCGTAGCCACTATGGCCGAATCCAACCCCGTAATTCCAAACTTAGCGGGCAATAATCCTAACGGGATTAAGAACAGCGTATAGATCATGATTTGAACAGCCGTGTTATGATCCTTACCGCCACCGGATGGCAACAACTTAAAGCCTGCTTTCTTATAATCTTCATCGGCCACCCACGCTATTGCCCAAAAGTGAGGGAACTGCCAGATAAACTGGATGCCAAAAATAATTAACGCTTCATGACTGATTGATCCGGTAGCGGCAATCCAACCTAAGAGTGGCGGCAGTGCACCCGGAATAGCGCCTACAAAAACAGCTACCGACCCAACCCGCTTTAGCGGAGTATAAACGAAGCTGTATAAAATCATTGAAACAAAAGAGAGAAGTACGGTAAGCGGGTTCGTATAGATCCACAAAATGAACAGGCTCACAACCAAGCATACACCGGCAAACAGGTTTGCCTCTTGTACCGTTAATCTTCCTGTCGGTAATGGTCTGTTTTGGGTGCGCGTCATCACTTTATCAAAATCACGTTCTATCACCTGGTTGATTGCACCCGATGCTCCTGAAAGTAAAAAACCACCTGTGAACAGCATGATCAACACTTCCCAATTTACGCTGCCTTTGGTAGCTAAGGCATATCCAAATGCGCATGAGAAAGCTACCAGCATAGAGAGCCTTACTTTCAGTAATTCCACAAATGCTTTGGCCTTATAAAGGACAAACGCTACTCCGGAAGCTGGTTGAACAGTGGATGCCATATTACCTATTTAGCACATTTGCCTGGCTTGTGCTAAGCCTTAAATACAATAGAAACTGAACCCCAAACGTAACGGTAGCTACCAGCAAATGAATCGGCTGAAGCGCTGCAGGTACCGCAAAATAAGCCATTCCTGCCCCGGTCAATAAGGTGAGCAAAATTAACACGATCAGGCTTATGGTTAAAGGATTCCGACCGCTAGTTTTCATCAATCGCAGCACTAAAAAACCGTTTATAATAACTACCAGCCACGAAAACGCACGGTGAACAACAAATTCTTTCCATACTTCGGAAATCCAGCTTTCGCGAGGCAGCTTCAGGGCCGAAACCCGGTCAATGGCGGCCCTTACTTCAGTGCCCAACAATACCTGAACAACCAGCAGGAACATGCACGCAAGCAATATCCATTTCATTTCTTTTGTTGCATTAACAGATTGTTCTTCACCACTGTTTTCATAAAGCCACACCAGCAAGCCCACTAATACAAAAGCCAGCAGCATGTGAATCGTAATCGTCCACGAAGTGAGATTGGTAGAGACTACGATTGAACCAAACCAGCCTTGCACGATCACCGTGATTAATGTAATTAAGGAAAGCCAGAAAAAGGAAGGTCGTGAGGTTCTGAATTTCAAAGACATCACAAACACTCCAATGATTAAGAACCCAATTACCACCCCAACAATCCGGTTTGCATATTCGATCCAGGTTTTAACAGGATTGAAATCCGCCTCCACTAAAATAGATTTGTCTGTTAAGATTGCTTCAGCAGTTTTCTCGAAGCCAAACACAGAAAGGTATCGCGCAAATTTTTTGTTCTTCTTGTCCCTAAACTCAGCAAAGGTTTCTTTGTAGTTGGCAGGGAGTTGATCAACGGAAGTTGGAGGAACCCAATTACCAAAACATTTAGGCCAATCGGGGCAACCCATACCCGAACCCGTGGTTCGTACGATGCCACCCACGAGTATTAAAAAATAAACAGCGACCAACG
>CAZNRJ010000556.1:0-1468 GCA_964574945.1 uncultured Ohtaekwangia sp.
GCAGGATTATCTATGATCACACTTATAGTTGTTTTCTTGAAAGAGCGAGGATATTTGAAAATGGTGAATGCTAATCACCTGCACGATTTGGGTAAATACATTTTTGCCTTCAGTATTTTCTGGACGTACATCTGGTTCAGTCAGTTCATGCTGATTTACTATGCAAATATTCCTGAAGAGACTGTGTATTTCATTCAACAGATTAAGAATGCACCGTACTCCTGGATCTTCTATTTGAACCTGATCTTAAACTTTGTGTTGCCATTCTTGTTGTTGATGACACGCGATGCCAAGCGGCACATGTCCATGTTGAAAGTGGTTTGCCCGATCGTAATCGTTGGCCACTGGTTCGACTTTTATAACATGGTGACACCGGGGGTTATGCAATATGATGGTGGCTTGGGATTTTTGGAAATCGGATTGGCCATTATATTCTGTGCAGCATTTCTGTTTGTATCCTTAAATGCTCTTTCTAAAATGCCGCTGGTGGCAAAGAACGATCCGATGATGCAGGAAAGTTTGAATCACCATATTTAATTTGAAACGCTGAATAAAGAAAACGTATGATGAGTTTGATAATCGGTTTGGGGGTAGTATTGGTTCTGGCCATTCTCTACCTGATTTTCAGGATCGGAAATCTGGTGGGGTTGGTAAAACCGAAAAAGGACGATGACAGTTCTACATGGAATACGGTTAATGCATACCTGATGCTTTTCTTTATGATTGGCGGGTTGGGATGGTTCTTCTGGTATTCATACGTGCATTTTGAAGGCTATACATTACCGGTTGCTTCCGAGCATGGTGAAGTAACAGATTATCTTTTCTGGGTAACTATGGCAGTAACGGTGGTTGCGTTCGCCATTATTTTCATTGTCATGTTTTGGTTCACATTTAAGTATCGCTATGAGGAAGGAAGAAAAGCAACCTTCTTTGCGGATGACCATAAGCTTGAAATCGCCTGGACCGTGATTCCGGCCATTGTGCTGGCTCTTTTGATTTTCAGTGGGCTAAAAGCCTGGAATGATATTACCGGCCCGGCTTCAAAGGATGCCGTGGTAATTGAAGTTGTAGGCCAGCAGTTTTTATGGACAGCCCGGTATCCGGGTGTTAAAGACAAGCAACTGGGAAAGCACAATTATAAAATGATTGATGCTTCTAATGAGTTTGGATTGGATTTGTCTGATAAAAACACATTTGATGACTTTAAATCCCTTGAACTGCACTTGCCAAAAGGCAGGGAAGTTCAGTTGATGATCCGTGCGAAAGATGTTTTGCATAGCGTGTTTCTTCCACACTTCCGGGTAAAGATGGATGCCGTACCGGGCATGTACACCACCTTTAAATTTATCGTAACTAAATCAACGGCTGATATGCGCAAAGAAACCGGTAACCCGGAATTCAACTATGAAATGGCTTGTGCTGAAATCTGTGGAAGAGGACATTTCTCCATGCGCTTTCCGGTGTTTGT
>CAZNRJ010000556.1:1478-2068 GCA_964574945.1 uncultured Ohtaekwangia sp.
TGATACGTTCGAGGATTACGAAAAGTGGATGGCTTCCCAGGAAGCATGGCTGAAGCTGAATCCTGATTATTTGAAGCGAGTTCCAGCTGAGTTAAGAGAGGCTGCAATTATAAAGGCAGGTATACCAATGGATAGCCAGGAGGCGATTCAGGCGGCACCGGTTACTGTTACATCAAACTAAGATATTTCGAATCATGGCACATAATAACACGACAGAACATCACGATGACCACGGACATGACCATGAACATCATGGTAATTTCTGGACTAATTATGTTTTCTCAGAAGATCATAAAGTAATTGCCAAGCAGTTCCTGATCACAGGTATGGCATGGGCGCTTATTGGCGGTACCCTTTCTGTTCTGTTTAGATTACAACTTGGTTTTCCGAATGCAGATTTATCGTGGCTGAAACCAATTTTGGGTGGCTGGTTAACACCAGAAGGAAAAATTGACCCTGAATTTTATTTGGCCTTAGTAACCATGCATGGAACCATCATGGTGTTTTTTGTGCTCACAGCCGGCTTGAGCGGAACGTTCAGTAACTTCCTGATCCCGCTCCAGGTGGGCGCCAGGGACATGGCCTCCGGC
>CAZNRJ010000557.1:0-2056 GCA_964574945.1 uncultured Ohtaekwangia sp.
GACCTTACGGGTAAATTTAACCTTACGGAATTAACTTCCTTTATTAGCCAGGCCGATGGATTACTGGCCTGCAGCACTGGGGTTTTACATCTTGCGGCAGCGTTGGGTATTTATACGCTTGGCCTGTATTCCCCCATGAAACCGATTCATCCCGGAAGGTGGATGCCGGTAGGTAAAAAAACCAAATACCTTGTTCAGAAAAAAGAGTGCAGTGATTGCCGGGCAAGTAAAGAATGTGCGTGTATTAATTCCCTTAGTGTTGATCAGGTAAAGGAAGAAATAGAACAGTTTTCGCAGGAAAATTTAAGTTTGCGCGAGCCTGTATATACAAAGGTTAATTAGTTTTACGGCCACCTGATATTTTAATTGCCCTTAATGAAAGTAAGCGGGTTTACCATTGTTCGCAACGCCATAAAATACGATTACCCTATTGTTGAAGCCATAACTTCTGTGCTGCCGGTATGTGATGAGTTTGTAGTGGCGGTGGGCAACTCGGATGATGATACATTGGGGCTGATAAGGGGAATAGGCTCCGGCAAAATCAAAATCATTGAAACCATTTGGGATGATACCCTTCGTGAAGGCGGGCGAACGTTTGCTGCCGAAACAGACAAAGCATTTAACGCAGTGGCTCAAGATTCAGATTGGTGTTTTTATATTCAGGCAGATGAGGTGTTGCACGAGCAATATTATGAAGTTGTAAAAAACTCCATGATTCAATACCTGAATAATAAACAAGTGGATGGGTTATTGTTTTCGTACAAACATTTTTGGGGGTCTTATGATTATGTTGGGGAATCATGGCAATGGTACCGAAGGGAAATCAGGATCATCAGAAATGATAAACGGATTTTCTCATATAAGGACGCCCAGGGTTTTAGAAAACTTCCAAATGAGAAACTGAATGTAAAATTGATTGATGCTTTTATCTATCATTATGGATGGGTAAAGGAGCCACGACTAATGCAAAGGAAAGTTTTTAATTGGTCGAGATTCTACAAAGACGAATCCTGGGTAGAGAAAAATCTGGAGGAAAATAAAGAATATGACTATGGTTCCATTAGTTCATTAGAATTATTTAAAGAAACTCATCCTGACGTGATGAGTTCGCGCATTAGCAGGAAGAATTGGAAATTTGATTATCACATATCAATGAAACGATATTCTTTAAAGGAAAAGGTGAAACGTTTTATAAGTAAGATTTTAGGATATAGGATTGGTGAGTATAAAAATTATAAGATTGTTTAAGATTTCACGTATTTTAAAGTAAAAAATATAAGTCAAATGACACGTTCACCTTTTGGTCGCTATAGAAACCTGATTCGATTTGTTTCAAATTGGAAGGAACATTTTAAACAAAAACGCAATAAGGTTTACTTACCTATGGAGATTACAACGCGTGGAAACAGGATCACTTTCTCTGTTCCTACGCGGTCTTTGTACATGGTGTTCAAGGAAATATTCATGTCTGATTTTTATCGGATAAAACAGCTTGTAAAGTTACTGCCAGCAAATCCTGCAATTATTGACGTAGGTGGTAATGCAGGTTATTTTAATATGATGCTGTTTTCTCAAATTGATTCAGCCAAAGTAATTGCTTATGAACCGATTTCTGAAAATTGTACCCTGTTTAAGGAAAATGTAATAAGAAATCCAATTATGTCCGATAAAGTGAAAGTCTTTAACCTGGCTGTTACGGGAACTCACACAGAAGAGATTACTATCTATAAAGAAGTTGAGAATGATAATTCAGTTACGGCTTCTGTCTTTACGGACTTCTCTAAACAGAATCAGAACATCATTAAAATAAAAGCGATTACTCTTGAGCAAATCCTTGAATCAAATAATCTTAAATCAGTTGATTTGCTAAAGTTGGATTGTGAAGGAAGCGAATACCCGATTATTTATGAAACTCCAAGGTATGTGTGGGAGAAAATAAAAATGATTTATATGGAAGACCATCCATTAGATGAGGATAAACGTAACCACAAATCCGTTGTTGGTTTTCTTGAATCACTGGGGTTCACGTGTGATTCAATTCTTGCCGATAATGATT
>CAZNRJ010000558.1:0-2008 GCA_964574945.1 uncultured Ohtaekwangia sp.
TTGCATTTCATTTTGATTGGAAGAATACGTTGGCTCAAGCGAAATGTTAAGCGCATTGATGGGCCGGTATGTCATGCTGAAATTGACATATAATTCCTTTGCATAGTGTTCTTTGCCAAGCCCTAACTCAGGGTTAAGCATTACATAAAATTTCTTGCGGTTGTCAGTGCTTACATAAAACCAGTAGTAAAACATTCCGGGATAAAGAAGTGTCGGCCCGTCCCGTAAGTCTGCATTTGAAGCCCTGAAATTGCGATACGTTACACCGCTACCGGATTGCCAAAGGTTATTAAATTCGGCATGCGCGTTCACATTGAATCCATTGCTTAAACTTCGTCCGCCAAAATCCCACTCATGCCATTGATTGATATTGAACCGTTGCGAGCGTGTTATCCCTTTTGGTTTCAGGATTCGGTATTGCATCCAAAACCATTGATTGATATTATCGGTTTGCGGTAAAAACCCGATGTCATTCAGTTCCAGTTCCGGTGATTGCCAGGTTACACCAAGGTCTGAAACAAGATCGCCACTTTTCTTACCGATAACAACTTGTCCCCCGGTTCCGGTAAGTGATTTACGGTTCGGGTCATACTCAGTATGATCATTATCCGGTCGTTGAAAAAACCGCTCCGAAGAAAGTTGCGTGTTACTTATTGCTTCCTCGCTGCCCTCTACATGGCTCATTAAAAATTTTGTGCTGATATAATACTGCCGGTTTTTCCAATGATGAACAAAATCAACCCCACCGGAGTAAGCATTCTTATGCAGCAAGGTCAGCCTGGGGTCATCCAACTTGCGATTGGTGGCCGTTAACATTCCGCCAATCAATGAATTGCCTTTGTTAATGTCCTGCTGGGCGCGCATCACAACGTAATTAGTGAGCGGTTCCGTGATTTGTTTTCGCTTATTGCCTAAGCTGTCAATCTCGGCATACTCTCGGGAAGTTATGCTTTCCAATATTCCCCACGAAAATCCTTTCTTGTTTTTGCCGGTAAGTTTTGCCGCACCTAAAATGGTAGTCCTTCCATTCGGCTTTATATATTCATTCACACCGTCATCAGAATTTACATCGGTTTCGGCATCAACCTGTGGCTGCCTTCCTATGCGCCTGGAGTAAAAAAGATTGTTGTAATCGAAAGCAATGGGAAAGCTCAGCGTATTACTTCCTTCAATAAAAAAGGGCCGTTGCTCCCTGAAATATAATTCAAAGGCAGTGAGGTTAACTTGTGAGGGATCAGCTTCTACCTGGCCAAAGTCCGGGTTCACGGTAAGGTCAAGCGTGATGTCGCTGGTGATACCAATCTTGGCATCAAGACCTACATCGGCTGATGAATATTTTCCCGTTGCATACGGATTGCCATCTTCCTTCTGAAACGTTTCTGTCTTGCCAACCACATACGGTTGTATCTCTAATTGTTTTTGCGGCTTTATGCCTTTGATCCCATTCATCTCACCCATCAGGTGAACATAGCCGGCTGCATCCGGTGGAATATATTGCCAGCGCGAGTTTTCCTGGTTTCGGAAAAACCTGCGTTGCACATTGATTCCCCAAACAAGATCATCTTTGTTGGTAAAACGGAGTTGACTTAACGGAATCCTGATTTCTGCAATCCAACCTTCCTCATCAACGCTGGTTTTCAAATACCAGATCGGATCCCAACTGGAATCCCAATCATCTCCATTGTTCGACACGTACTCATCACTTTTAACTCCTGATACTGATGAGGTAAATGAAAATGCAGTTCGCTTGTCGTAGTAACTATCAATATGAAGCTCCACCCAGTCGCCATCAAAACTATCCCTGCGCGACATGCGCTTCACTATTTTACCAGGCTCGGGGTCGTAACATCTGAAAATGGCATAGAGATTTTTGGCATCGTATAAAATTTTGAATTTGGTTTGCACCGATGCCGGTTTCCCCTTATCGGGATTCACCTGGCGAAAATCCCCGCCTGCCCATTCTACCTGGTTCCAGGCTTCATCATTTAGCAATCCGTCAATAACAGGG
>CAZNRJ010000559.1:0-1999 GCA_964574945.1 uncultured Ohtaekwangia sp.
TGTTAGCAGTAGTGGTAATGATTGAGAACGTATGAAATGCATTTCCTTCCTGGTCATCATATTCTTCCCATAAGCCGGGGAAGGAGATAATATTTTCTTGTTTAGGAATGAAACGCCACGGTATGGAAGTTTTTTTCCCGACTTTCTTCCACGCAAAGAAACCATCGGCAGGAACTAAGCATCGGTATCGCATCAGGGTTTTCTTAAGCATAGGCTTCTCCTGGATAAACTCAAGCCGGGTATTGATTAACCGTTCAGCCACAGATTTGTTTTTTCCCCACTGCGGGGAAACACCCCAATAAAAATAGGAGAGACCTTGCGGACTTTCATGGGTAATAACCGGGAGCAGGTGCGAGGGTGCTGCGTTATACTTAGGTTTATAAGGCGGTGAATCTTCAATCTGAAAACGCCCGGTCAGTTGGTTAATAGTTGCAGGGATCGAATAGCGTTCGATCATAAAGTTGATTGAATAAAATCCAAAGCTCTGAGTTCAGACCAATATAAACCATTTTTATTGAATAATGCGAACCCGACATGTCCGCCCCGCTTAGGATATTCAAACGTTAGGTGTGGATGCTTATCAAATTCTGTCGGGTAGCAATCAGCACTCAGAAAGGGGTCATTTAATGCATTGACGATAAGGGTTGGCCGCTGAATGGAGGAAACAAAACGAATTGCGCTGCACTGAGTGTAATAATCAAGAGCATCTTTAAATCCATGCAAAGGCGCAGTATAGGTGTTGTCAAATTCCAATAAGGTTTTGACTTCACCCAGTTTGCTAACATCTATTTCCGGCATTAGTTTCGATTTGTCGGCCACTTTCTTTTTAAGACTTTTTAGAAAACGCTGTGAGTACATCCAGTTTGAAGGGGCTGATATTTTTTCGCAACTGCTTCTTAAATTAAGGGGAACTGAAAAAGTAGCCACTCTTTTGATTTTAGAACTGATAGCATCACCTTGCTCGCCTGCATATTTCAACGTCAGGTTTCCACCCAGGCTAAACCCAATTAAATTAATTTCTGAGTAGCCCAGTGATTCAGCATATCGGATTATGCAACCAAGGTCATCGGTAGCACCGCTATGATAAAAGCGAAGCTGATGATTCATCTCGCCACTACAGCCCCGGTAGTTCCAGGTAAGTGCATCAAATCCATGAGTAAAAAATATTTTTGCCATCCCTTTTATGTAAGCCCGGTCCGAGCTTCCTTCCAGCCCATGTGAGATAATAACTAATTTTTTTGATTCTTGTTTTAACCAATCCAGGTCTAAGAAGTCATGGTCGGGAGTGATGATTCGCTCACGCTGATACCGAACGTCTTTTACTTTTCGGAGAAGGGCCGGGTAAATCGTTTCGAGATGATTGTTGAAGAGGAGGGCCGGTGCCTGATAAGTCGCTGTCATTACCAGCCTTGTCGCTTCTTCAATTCTGTAATGTGGGCGAGATGGTGGTCGCCATGCCAGGCATACATGCCGATCAGGTTATGCAACACTACATGCTTTTTAGTATCCGGATGAATGAATTGTTTTTGTAGCTGATCCTGTGAAAGGCTTTTCAAAAGTGTAACCCACTTGGCGTGCAATGCTTTTATGAGAGCAAGTGAAAGTGCCGGCTCAGATTTTGTTTCACCGGTTTCTGCCCATAGTTTTTCATTATAGGCTTTTATTACAGGAGTTTCTTCTGTCAGCATCCACTTCACGCGGATGAATGCATTCATGTGACTGTCGGCAACATGGTGAACAACCTGTCGCACTGTCCAGCCTCCTTCGCGGTAGGGAGTATCTAATTGTTGATGTGAAAAACCTTCAATGGCTGCTTCCAGTTTTGAAGGCAATGTTTCAATGCGCTGAATAAATGTTTTTATTTCTTCGGGGGTATGGCTTTCCCGGGCACTGAATTTTCCGATCGGGTATCGCAGGTCTTCCATAAGATTGATAGCTATTTAAGTTGAAAAAAGCGGCAGCGAACGTTATTTCTCCAATCCCTCAACAGCATTCTTCA
>CAZNRJ010000560.1:0-1997 GCA_964574945.1 uncultured Ohtaekwangia sp.
TACAAGGCTTGTAGCGTGGTGCGGATGTCATTGAAATCAATTTCCTGGGCATGAAGCGAGCGACCTGAAGTCTGGATGTGATACTTCAGCATCTGGCTGCGTGAATTTGCACCGTATTTGTTCTTCATGGCTTTCGCCCAAATCCTTCTTGCTACCCGACCAATTACCGAGTATTCCGGATCAATGCCATTACTAAAGAAGAAAGAGAGGTTAGGGGCAAACTCGTTGATATCCATGCCCCGGCTTAAATAATATTCTACATACGTAAATCCATTGGACAACGTGAAGGCAAGTTGCGTGATCGGGTTAGCGCCCGCTTCAGCAATATGATAACCCGAAATAGACACCGAGTAAAAATTGCGAACACCCTTGTCAATAAAATATTGCTGCACATCGCCCATCAGCCGTAAGGCAAACTCAGTTGAGAAGATGCAGGTATTTTGCGCCTGGTCTTCTTTCAGAATATCTGCTTGCACCGTGCCACGAACTTGCGTGAGTGTTTCGGCTTTTATTTTTTCATAGACTTCTTTTGGCAAAACCTGGTCGCCCGTTACTCCCAACAGCATTAACCCCAATCCATCATTGCCTTTTGGGAGTGGGCCTTGGTAGCGGGGGCGGACCTCACCCCCCGGCCCCCTCTCCACAGGAGAGGGGGAGGAGTACAGACTATTGATCTTGTTTTGGACTTCTTTTTCGAGGCCGTTTTGCTTGATATACAATTCACATTGCTGATCGATCGCGGCATTCATAAAGTAAGCAAGCAACATCGGGGCTGGTCCGTTGATCGTCATCGATACGGAAGTTTTAGGATCGGCCAGGTTAAATCCGCTGTATAATTTCTTGGCATCGTCTAAGCAACAAATGCTTACTCCTGAGTTTCCAATCTTACCATAAATATCCGGCCGATAGTCAGGATCATTTCCATACAGCGTAACCGAATCAAATGCAGTTGATAATCGCTTGGCGGGCATTGCCAAACTCACATAGTGAAACCTGCGGTTGGTGCGTTCTGGCCCGCCCTCACCGGCAAACATGCGTGTGGGATCTTCGCCTTCGCGCTTGAACGGATAAATTCCTGCAGCATAAGGAAACTCACCCGGTACATTTTCCAGCAATGACCATTTAAGAATATCGCCCCAACTGGAATATTTTGGCAGCACTACTTTAGGGATTTGCAAATGCGAAAGTGATTCGGAATGGGTTTGTATGCCAAGCTCTTTATCGCGTACCTTAAACTTAAAGACAGGTTCTTTATAGGTCTTTACTTTATCGGCCCAGCCTTCAATCAGTTTCCAGTTTTTAGGATCGAGGTTGAGTTTGAGTTTTTGCACCTCATCCCCCAGCCCCTTCTCCAAAGGAGAAGGGGAGGAGTTATCTGAACCTGTAGACTTTACGTGTTGTATTGTTTTTTCTATTGCATATAGTTTTTGAGCAATCTCGGCTTGCTCGTTCACCCATTCATCATACTGGCGGTTGCTTTCAGAGATTTCGCTGAGGTAGCGCGTGCGGTTGGGCGGAATCACGAAAATCTTTTCCGACATCTCGCGGGTAATCTCAAAGGTGGAGTGCAATGCAGCCCCCGTCTTCTCGGCAATTTTATCAATTACCTTTTTGTAGAGTTGATTGGTGCCCGGATCGTTGAACTGTGATGCGATCGTGCCAAACACAGGCATGTCCTCAGGCTTCTTATCCCACAACTGGTGGTTGCGCTGATATTGTTTTTTCACATCACGCAAGGCATCGAGGGCGCCCCGTTTGTCAAACTTGTTTAATGCAATCACATCCGCAAAATCGAGCATGTCAATTTTTTCCAATTGCGTAGCAGCCCCATACTCCGGAGTCATGATGTACAAGGATAGATCGCTGTGATCTAAAATTTCTGTATCACTCTGGCCAATGCCTGAAGTTTCAAGAATGATCAGATCAAACCCGGCTGCTTTTAAAATGTGAATCGCTTCTTTTACATAGGCCGAGAGCGCAAGGTTGGATTGCCGGGT
>CAZNRJ010000561.1:0-1991 GCA_964574945.1 uncultured Ohtaekwangia sp.
TATATAATTTGACGTTATGTGTAAATAGCCGCTCAAGGCCGCGCTCATCCGGGCCGTGCACACCTCGTCCTTGAGTGTCTATTTAAACGATAAAGATTGAGCAAGAAATTTTTTTGCCCACACGCATGAGTGCAACCAGCCGCACCAAGCATAAGTAATGCAGGCCGCGCATGCCAGGCGCAAACCAAAGCCAGCATTACACATGCTTGATCCAACGCTCAAAAGACAGGATTACTCCAAGCTCACTTTGTATTTTTATTTTGGTTCGCCAAAGCCTTTTAATGATAAAGCCTTGTGATGATTTGGCTCACCGGAACATTATGGTGTTCAATTACCTAACGGGGTTTTCGTTCTTTTTTCCTTGAATGAAAAAAGAACCAAAAAAATCAAGGCCCAAAAATGCTTCCACGCTCCTTGCCTACGCGCCTCCCCGCTTTTGGGCCGGGCCACCGCGCATACAGAATGAGACTACTCCTCTTCGTCAATTGTTGCATACAATGAATTGAGGTCAATAAAATCGTAATTCG
This sequence comes from uncultured Ohtaekwangia sp., assembly GCA_964574945.1. Lineage (GTDB taxonomy): Bacteria > Bacteroidota > Bacteroidia > Cytophagales > Cyclobacteriaceae > ELB16-189. Next base: position 528 of record CAZNRJ010000561.1, read on the forward strand.
GATCAATGACTTCATTAATTACTTCTATACCCAAATTTGGATCTGTCGCGTTGATCGTTATGTTGCCTTTAAGATATTCGTTCAAAATTTTGTCGCTGAATAACTCTCCAAATATGCCCCAGCTAACAAATGATATTAATTTAGTCCTTGGGGCAAGCATTTGCGGTCTTAAAATATTCCAAGTATTAAAACTTTCAGGAGTTGGTGAACAAAAGTTTTTCAAAAAAGAAATCCCCTTGTCTACAATGGCACTTAAGGAAATTCCATGACCTGAGGGGTCGCATTCGATAATTACATTCTTGACTAACCTCTCAGTAATTTTATTTGGCAGAAACTCATCATCATGAAATAAACGCTCAAGAGATTGAAACGGAGCTATGTTAGCAACTGTTATAACATAAGGGGCTAATGATGCTAAATCGTCTGTCCAAAGAAAAGCAAAACCATGACATTTTAGTCCGTTCCCACGAGTAACCATGCCTTGCACTGCTGTTTTCATTTGCTCGACACGTTGGTCTAATCTTGAATAATCTGGATTAGTCTCATAAAGTTTATGATCATAAAGACAGATATGATATCCACCCAAGTGCCTATCGGACAATTTCAAAGATATCTTTCCTTCAATTATTGCATTGATAGATAAAATTTTCAACTTCTTATTCTCATCTTCAAATTTCACAGGCTCTAAGCAGATCAAATTTCTTTGTTGCCAAAAAATTTCGTGATAGATATAATGTCGAAGAAGAACTGGCCAATTGGTAGATATAATCACGTTAACCACATCACCGTCCGATACAAAAGGAATATAAGATTTTATCTCATTTGCATAGGCACCGAATTCAGTTCCTGCTTCCCTTGTTGCATTAGGTTGACACTTTAGTTCGACAATAACTAAACTTTCAGATTCTGAAGAATAAAGTAGAAAATCGGGTTTCAGTACATCTCCTTCCTTTAGTGATATATTTTCGTTTTCAGAGATCATTACATTCGTAATGAGTGATTCTAAACAATACTCAAAACTCTCTTTAATCTTTCGCTCTTCAAAGGAAGATGCTTCTATATTCTCAAATTCATCTTTGTTAACGATTAAATCGATAAGACCATCAACATTGTTGAGTTCAGCTTTCAACCAATCTTGCATTTCAGATTCTGCCTTAAACATACATTCAGTTATTAATATAATACTTAAACATAACACAAAGTTACGGGCGTGCGGAATAGAAAGCTACAAGGGTTCGCTTCGCCCGCTTCAAAAAAAATCTCCACCCTTCGTCAGTTGGTCGTGCCTCCCTCCTTCCTCCGGGTAGTATTTTTTTTGTGCGGCCCTTGCACCTTTCTATCCGGTCCCGTGTGGCTGCATTATGTTTAAATATATATTTCGTGTCCGCATCGGTGGCTGGTGGCTGCTGGCGGGCGTTTGGCTCAAGTGGCGTGTTTCGCGAAAGTTTGCAGGCATATTTACAA
>CAZNRJ010000562.1:0-515 GCA_964574945.1 uncultured Ohtaekwangia sp.
GACAACCTCAATAAGAGTTATTACCGCGACCAGGTTAATAAAGTGGCCAATGCAATAAAGGAAATTGTTACCGGATTCAGTTCAAAAAGGAAATCAGTCATGGAGGAAGTTAAAGTTCCACCAACTCAATTATCAACATCGGGAAAAAGAACACTTTTTATTGCCGCATTAACGCTTCTTTTGCTTTCCACGATAGCATTTTTCTTCTATCCGGGATTAGTGGCAGAGAAGCTGGATGAAAAGCGTGATAAGTCCATTGCCGTTCTTCCTTTTGTAAATATCAGTAATGATGTTGAGCAGGAATACTTTAGTGATGGCTTAACAGAAGAAATTGTTGACCGGTTAACGAAGATTAAAGACTTGCGGGTTGTTTCATCTTCAACCATCATGGAGTATAAAGGCTCGAAAAAGCGAATGCCCGAAATTGCCAGCGAACTTGATGTATCATACATTCTTACTGGAAGTGTTCGAAAATCAGGAAATAATCTGCGGATAAGCGTGAGGTTAATCTCTGC
>CAZNRJ010000562.1:525-1978 GCA_964574945.1 uncultured Ohtaekwangia sp.
CTGCTCGCAAAGATGAACAGGTATGGTCTGAAACTTTCGATAGACCGATGACTGAAATATTTCAGGTACAAGGCGATATTTCCGCCCAGGTTAGCGGCTACCTGCAAATAACGCTTACTGAAGCTGACAAAGACGAACTGAGTTACATACCCACGCGGTTTATTTCGGCTTATGACTATTATTTAAAAGCCTCAAATCTTTCAGCGGTGCGCACAGTGGAGAATTCAAGAGCGATAGAATTGCTTCAGAAAGCAATTGTAATTGATCCTGAATTTGTTGAAGCCTGGTCTGCCCTTTCGTTTCGCTATACTAAAAAGACTGATGATCTCAATGAGGGAAAGCATTGGCTTGACAGCGCTGTTTACTATGCATCACGGGCATTAAAAATTTCACCTGCATCGGCAACAGCTAATGGTATGATGGGATTTGCCCTGATGTATAAAAGGGACCTGGACAAGGCAACTGTATATTTAAAGAAGGCTGATAAGCTAAACCCTTCATTAGGGTCTCCTTTACGGCCTTTAAGCTCGATTCAACTAATAAAAGGGCAACTGGATTCTGCCTATTATTTTGCCAGGGAACTTATTCATTTGAATCAACATCCACACGGGGGGTATTCACAAATGGCTCGTATTTTCTTGCGCCTTGGTCAGTGGGATTCATGCCGGTTTTACTTTGCAAAGGAATTAGAGACACACACATTACCGGTTTCCTCAGCAACCGGTAGAGATATGGGAATTTACGGGGGAATTGATTTTTATATAAAAGCAGGGGAGTACACTACAGCCTTGAAACTTATCGAGGATAATTTTATGAACGAGCAAGACCCTGCACGTTTATGGGAAAAGGATTACTTTCTGAAAACCATATACGCCCTTCGGGGAGACTGGGAAAATTTTTCAAAAGTAGTAACTGAATCGGAAACGGACTGGCTTGCATTACTGCATAAGCGAACAAATAATGAACCCGGGTTTGAAAAAGCTATGGCGAAATTGAAGGAAAGCGATCAGGGAAACCGCAATTTAATCCTGCTGTCTGACGATTTTACTCCCTTAATTGAGGAATCAAAAACTTTGTCCGAGAATGAAATCTTTAAAGACTATCAGCATTGGCTTTCTGATCCATTTGCCAGTGAGTTTGTGAAGACAAGGGAGTTTAAGGAATTATTTTCCGGTTATGATAATTGGACAAGACAAATGCTCGCAAGCATTCAAAGAATGAGTAAAAATAAATATGACAGGTAACCCTTGACTTATGCCCTCCCTCATCTCCGGATTTGAATACGACATCTTCATCAGTTACCGTCAGAAGGATAACAAATATGACGGGTGGGTAACGGAGTTTGTAGCAAATCTTCGAAAAGAGCTGGAGGCAACTTTTAAAGAAGATATATCCATTTATTTCGATGAGAATCCTCACGATGGTCTATTGGAAACGCATGATGTGGATGAAT
>CAZNRJ010000563.1:0-1977 GCA_964574945.1 uncultured Ohtaekwangia sp.
GCGATAGGACTTAACAGCAGCTGTATCGATAAGGGGACCCACATGATTGGTTTCGTCAAGCGGATTGCCGATGTTTAATTGCCCGTATGCTTTTTTCAATTGAGCCTTGACATCATCATACAATTTTTCGTGAACGATCAGCCTGCGCGTAGTAGTACAACGCTGGCCTGCCGTACCTACTGCACCAAACAAGGCTCCACGAATTGACATTTCAAGATTTGCATGTTCTGAAATGATGATGGCATTATTGCCACCCAGTTCAAGTAACGCGCGGCCTAACCGTTCGGCAACCGTTTTACCAACGGCTTTGCCCATGCGCACACTTCCGGTAGCCGATACCAACGGAATATTTTCATGAGCCGACATCTGTTGCCCGATTTTGTAATCGCCATTCACAATGCACGAAACACCTTCGGGCACATTATTTTTTTTGAATACTGCGCTGATAATATTTTGACAGGCAATGCTGCAGAGCGGGGTTTTTTCCGAAGGTTTCCAGATGCACGTATCACCACACACCCACGCGAGCGCTGCATTCCACGACCAAACCGCCACCGGAAAATTAAAAGCGGAAATTATTCCAACAATACCGAGCGGATGATACTGGTCATACATTCTGTGTTTAGGACGTTCGGAGTGCATGGTCAATCCTTGCAGTTGCCGCGAAAGGCCAACGGCAAAGTCGCAGATGTCGATCATTTCCTGCACCTCGCCTAACCCTTCCTGGTAAGATTTTCCCATTTCGTAAGAAACAAGTTTGCCCAAAGGCTCTTTATATTTTCGCAGGGCTAAACCAACCTGGCGAACAACTTCGCCCCGTTTTGGAGCGGGCACCAATCGCCATTCAAGAAATGCCTGTTGAGATTGTTTTACAACCTTTTCAAACGTTGCTTCATCAGTTGCCTGGACCTTTCCAATTAACTTGCCATCAACCGGTGAGTAGGAAGAAAGCGTTGCTCCTTTTGATCGCAGCCATTTTTGACCCGTGGAAGTTCCTGGATTGGATTTTTTTAGTCCCAGCTTTGAAAGGGCTTCTACAATGCCAAAGTTTTTCATCTGTCGTTAATCCTGGTGGAGTTCAAAACTACCGAAATTACCAGTTCATCCCAATGGTTAACTTCTCACCATTCATCATCACCCCTTCAATGAGCACACCGCCTTTTTTCATTTCCATGGCGCGATTAAGATCGCTCACGTTATCGATGGAGACTTTATCGATATGAGTAATGATAAAGTTTTCCTGGATGCCCGATTTTTTCCATTTACCGAATGTTAATTTCTTTATAAGAACACCACCATCCAAGCTAAGCTCATTTAATTTGGAGTAAGGAACTTCATCAAGGGTGGCGCCTTCCATCTCGTAGCTTACCGGTTTCTTTTGTACTTCAGCAGAGCCTTCAAAGTTTTTGAGAGTCGCTGACACTTCCATACTTTCATGATCCCTGATAAATTTTACGTGCACGGATTGACCGGGCCTTTTTCGGGCTACCCATTCTTGTAGTTCCGAAGTACTACTTACCGGATGATTATCAATGGCTGTAATCACATCTCCACTTTCGATACCCGATGCTTCAGCAGCGCTTCCTTTAGTTACAACCCGTACGAGCACACCTTGCATAACATCCAGGTTTAGATTTTCTGCGATGATAGCATTCACATCAATAATCTGTACGCCCAGTAAGCCCCGCTGCACCTGGCCAAATTCAAGGAGGTCATCCATTACCTTTTTAACAAGGCTTACCGGTATGGCAAAGGAATATCCGCTAAAATTTCCGGTGGTTGTTGCGATGGCAGAATTGATGCCGACCAGCTCGCCCCGCATGTTCACTAATGCCCCGCCACTATTGCCCGGATTAACAGCCGCATCGGTTTGAATAAAGGATTCTACATTCAGGCTATTCCGGTCAGATAAAATCCTGATGTTTCGGGCTTTGGCGCTTACAATGCCTGCGGTTACTGTTGAGTTGAGATTAAATG
>CAZNRJ010000564.1:0-1965 GCA_964574945.1 uncultured Ohtaekwangia sp.
TATGAAGCGGATGAAGTTGGTATTTTAAAAATGGGATTAGTTCCTAAAAAAGAAGTGCTGACCGGAGATGTAGGCTATATCATTACAGGTATTAAAGATGCAAAGGAGATCAAAGTAGGGGATACCGTTACGCTTGTAAACAATCCGAGTGCAGTATCTATACATGGTTTTGAAGAAGTGAAGCCTATGGTATTTGCCGGTATTTTCCCCGTGTCCACCGATGATTTTGAAGAGCTGCGCGAGTGCATGGAAAAACTGCAGCTCAATGACGCTTCCCTCACTTTTGAGCCTGAAACATCACAGGCTTTAGGGTTCGGTTTCCGTTGCGGTTTCCTGGGAATGCTGCACATGGAGATCATTCAGGAACGTTTGGAGCGCGAGTTCAATCAGTCGGTGATCACTACGGTACCCAACGTTAGTTTTCACGCCTTTTCTACAAGAGAAAAAGACAAAGTGATTGTAGTGAATAACCCTACGGAAATGCTTGATCCCAGTCGCATGGACAGAATAGAAGAACCGTTTATCCGGGCGCAGATCATCACCTTGCCGGAGTATATCGGTAACATCATGAGTCTTTGCCTTGGCAAGCGTGGTATTCTGGTAAATCAACACTACCTCACCACTACCCGTGTGGAACTGATATTTGAAATGCCGCTGGCAGAGATCGTTTTTGATTTTTATGATAAACTGAAATCCTGCACACGAGGTTATGCTTCATTTGATTATCATCCGCTTGATTACAGGCAGAGCGATATAGCTAAGATGGATATTCTCCTGAACGGAGACCAGGTAGATGCACTGAGTGCGCTCATTCACCGCAGCCGCGCCCAGGATTTTGGACGTAAGCTCTGTGCAAAACTGAAAGAACTTTTACCAAGGCAACAATTTCAGATTGCGATACAAGCCGCCATAGGCGCTAAGATCGTAGCCCGCGAAAATATATCTGCAATGCGGAAAGATGTAACCGCAAAATGTTACGGCGGCGACATTTCCCGTAAAAGAAAACTATTGGAAAAACAGAAAGAAGGTAAAAAGCGTATGCGACAGATAGGAAATGTGGAAGTGCCTCAGGAAGCCTTCCTTGCAGTATTGAAATTGGATGAGTAAAGCATCCGGTTTAAATAACTATTGGTATGTAAAAAGAGGAGGCAAAACGGTTTTCTCTTTTTCTTTGTGTGATTTACAATTGTTGTAAGTATGCTCTAAGGTTATTTGGCTTTTGGAGTAGAAAAAGCAAATGGTTAAAGTAAATGACAATGTAGTTTTTTTCATAAATCTCATTTTTTAGTTGGACTAATTATAGTTAATGAATGCAAGTCAAGGATTATTATCCATATGGCAAATTATCCTTAAAAATTTCTTTTATGGTGTGTCATGAAAGAGAAGAAAATCAAATTATCGGGATGAAGAATTTTTTGCGAGCTATTGGAAAAATAATTCGCACTGCCCGGCTTTCACAAGGACGGACACAAATGGATTTAGAGTTTATGTGCAACGATACCGATTACTCTCAGATAAATCGTATGGAATTAAGAGCCTGTTTAAAATCCGCTCTATGGGTTTTGTATTTAAAAGGTATAGCCCGCAGATTGCGGTAGTTGACGCAGATTAGGGTAGCGAAAACAGGCGTATCTGCGATTGTCTGTGCCATCTGCGGGAGAATATAATTACTGATAACAATTTTAAACAGGCAGTAAGAAAGCACAATCGAGTAACAGTTATGAAGTTGCTTTGTGTACTTTGTATTCGTTGTTTCTTTGTGTGAAACGTTTACTAAATACAACTCAATAGAAATTTTGTAGATGAACGGAGCATCGCAATGATGTTTAACAGTAGCAACCAGGCTAAGGGCAAAAAATCAAATCGAAAATTCGCAGAAAGAACAAAATCGCAAATCAACAAAATCACGTATCAACAACGATAATCAACTAATTTTGCAGCCCAATTGATAATTATGGAATACGA
>CAZNRJ010000565.1:0-1955 GCA_964574945.1 uncultured Ohtaekwangia sp.
CCTATGTAATTCCGTTCGGGATGCAACCGCGCCATGCCCACACTATACTCGCCCCGTCCGCAGGCAAGTTCCATCGTTATAGGATTTGAGTTTTTAAAATAATCCCGGTTCCAGTTTCCTTTTATCCTTTGAAAAATTTCTTTACCCGGCTCAAGAACATTCTCACGCGAAGCAATTATTTCGAAACGTTTTAATTTACTTTTCACAGATTATTTATTTCGGCAACAACAAAAGTACTTCCACCCACTAAGACCAAATCAGCAGGTTCACTATTGGTTCGTGCTTTGCTAATGGCATGGTTCACATCTTCAACCACAACTCCCTGCAATCCTGCAGCAGTTGCTTTTTCTTTAAGTTCAATGGCGGGTAATGCGCGCGGGATAAACGCCTGACAAAAGTAATAGTGCGCATCCTTGGGTAATAAATTGAGAATGGTACTCACATCTTTATCCTTCACTACACCCAACACCCAATGGAGTTTATTAAACTTCATTTCCTTTATCTGATTGATTATTTCAGTTATACCCGCTTCATTATGCCCCGTATCGCAAATAGTTAAGGGGTTATCACCAATCTGTTGCCAACGGCCTTTAAGTCCTGTCAGGTTAGTAACATTCCTTAAGCCTTCTTTGACGTGCTCGGGTGAAATGTTAATCCCAAGTTTTATCAATTCGTCAATTGCGGTTAAAACACCTTTAATGTTTTTGGTCTGATAGATTCCCAGCAAATCTGATTCAATCAGAAACTGCTTCTTATTGTTTTTAATTTCAAAAACTCCGGACTTGATACGGGTAACCTGGTAACGATCAGAAGCAAACACCAATTCACTTTTGAACTCAGTTGCCTTGCTTTCAAATACCGTTTGCACCTCTGCCTGTCGCTCACTTACAACAACAGGTACATGCGTCTTGATAATGCCTGCCTTCTCAGCAGCAATTTTTTGTAACGTGTCGCCCAATATATCCTTATGATCCCAGCTAATGTTAGTGATGAGTGATAGTATCGGTGTAATTACATTGGTTGAATCAAGCCTGCCGCCCATGCCGGTTTCAATCACAGCCATATCCACTTTTTGTTGCGCAAAATAATCGAACGCCATTGCAACTGTGATCTCAAAGAATGAAGGTTTTATCTTTTCGATTTCAGGTTTTATTCTTTCAACAAAGTCAACAACAAAATCTGGATCGATTTCTTTTCCATTGATCCGGATTCTTTCCGTAAATTCCTTGAGATGAGGTGATGTATAGAGTCCGGTTTTATAACCGGCAGTTTGTAAAACAGCGGCAAGCATATGAGAGGAACTCCCCTTTCCATTTGTGCCTGCAATATGAATTGTCCTGAACTTCTTGTGAGGGTTGCCAAGCTTCTCACATAAAGCTACCGTATTCGATAAATCATTTTTATACGCTGCGGCTCCTACCCGTTGAAACATGGGCAGGTTTGCATATAAATATTCGAGTGTTTTCGCGTACGTCATAAATTCCGGTCGCGAAATTATAGCATCGCTGAATGAAATAAAAAAGCCATCTCAACGATGGCCTTTACTTCAATGAGTGTGTAATTACTTTCCGAATTTAAACAGTTTGTATCCTACAGAAAGCTGGAATACCTGGTTTTTAGTTGCTTCAAGGCTTCCATTGTCATCAATATCGGTAAGACCAAGATTATAACGGGCATCAATTGTGAGTTTCATGGGGAGATCCCATCCTATACCCATTCCCAAACTGATATCTGAATTCTTGTAATAATCTTTTAAATTAGTATCACCTGGCGTACCTGATATCGGGTCGAAATCCGAGTCGGCACCTGTTAGAAAGCCAAACTGAGGGCCCAGTTGGAAATTGAATCCACCCGGTAAGTAGAGCTTACCGATAACGGGAACATTGACATAACTAAAGTTGGCCTTGTAATCCTGGGAGTTGTATGTAACGGTTGATCCTTGTTGTGAGAAAATT
>CAZNRJ010000566.1:0-1952 GCA_964574945.1 uncultured Ohtaekwangia sp.
AGCATCCCTAACGTAGGGAGTTTTATTTTCTTGAAATACCACAGCATGGTTGGGATGCAGAGGAGCAGCGATCCATAAAAAACAAATCCATTGCCTGAGATAAGTTTTTTTGGATTGTGCAGGTACAGTGCCGGATCCTCGAAGATCATAAATAGCTTGCCACCAACGACACCCGCCAGCACAAGGATGATAAAGAGTGTGTTGCTTTGATCGAAGGTGAGTGCAAATTGTTTTTTGCCCTGCCAATACATATAGCCGAAACCAAGCAACGCGCCTATGGCTATGCAAAATCCATACGTGTAAACAGTGATTGAACCAACTTCAAATAAGATAGGATGCATGGCTAATTGACAATTGACGATTTAGTAATTGACAATGTGTTTACTTGCGAAAAAAGTTTTAGTCATAACCAAATTGTACATTGTCAATTGTACATTGACAATTACACAGTCATGATCTCAACCTCTTTCTTCTTTAAAAGGGAATCAATTTTCAGGTTGAACTCGTCTGTCAGTTTTTGAACGGTTTCTTCGGCATTCTTCACATCATCTTCAGAAACACCTTTTATTTTTTTGAGTTGTTCGTTGGTATCCTTGCGAATGCTGCGCACGCTTACTTTGCCTTGCTCACACTCCTGGCTTGCCTGACGCACAAGTTGCTTCCTTCTCTCTTCAGTAAGCATAGGGATGTTAATAATAATTTGTTGTCCGTCATTTTGTGGTGTGAGCCCTAAGTTGGCAATCATGATGGCCTTCTCAATTTCCTGAATCAAACTCTTTTCCCAGGGTTTGATAAACAACGTCCGTGCATCGGGTGAGGTAATGGATGAAATCTGGTTGAGTGGACTCATAGCGCCATAATACGATACTTGAATACCATCCAGCATTGAAGGGTTTGCTTTACCTGCCCGAATTTTTGCCAGCTCACTACTCACGTGAGCGATGGCTTTGTTCATTTGGTCTTTGGCTTCTTCCAGAAATAATTCAATCTCTTCCATAATATTAAATTCAAAATTTTCGAATTTACATTCAAGAATTCAATTTGAATTTTGAATGTTGAATTAACTTATTAACGTTCCTGCCTCTTCGCCTTTAGCAATCTTTAACAGGTTTCCTTTTTTGTTCATATCAAAAACAATAATCGGTAATTTGTTTTCCTGGCAAAGCGTAAAGGCTGTCATGTCCATGATGTTTAATTTCTTTTGGTACGCTTCCTGAAAGCTGAGCGTTTTATATCGAACAGCATCCGAAAACTTTTCAGGGTCTTTGTCATATACCCCATCCACGCGTGTACCTTTTAAAACCACACCGGCTTGCAGTTCGATGGCGCGCAAACTTGCTGTAGAGTCAGTAGTGAAGTAAGGGTTACCAATACCTGCACCAAAAATAACAATCCGGGATTTCTCTAAGTGACGGATTGCCCTGCGCCTGATAAAAGGCTCGCACACCTGTTCCATTTTTATGCCCGACATCAAGCGGGTATACATGCCATGCCGTTCAAGTGCACTTTGCAGAGCCATCGCGTTGATCACGGTGGCCAGCATGCCCATATAATCACCTTGCACCCGGTCGATGCCCAGCGCTTCGGCCTGCCCGCCCCTGAAAATATTGCCGCCACCAATTACAATAGCCACTTGCACGCCTGCCTCTTTTACTGCCTTTATTTCTTCTGAATATTGCTCGAGCACGGCTGGGTCGATGTGGCTGTTTTTGGAGCCCATCAGCGCTTCACCGCTGAGTTTGAGGAGGATGCGTTTGTACTTCATGCGTTCAGGGATGTGTGGTTTAATTTAGCCTCGCAAATATATTCCATTTGAAGGATTTTTTAATGCTGAAATATGTGAGTATTCAAATAGACAGTTGAAAAGCATTTTCATTTTTCTTTCATGTTGATGTTTCTATAAGTCATCTCAAAAATACTCCCAAGAGTATCTGTCATACCGGATTTATTCC
>CAZNRJ010000567.1:0-1293 GCA_964574945.1 uncultured Ohtaekwangia sp.
ATGGAAAAGCTCTTCAATGCGGAACTTCACACTTTTTAGGTCAAAATTTTGCGAAGTCTTTTGACGTAAAATTCGTTAATAAAGAAGGTCAACTCGAATATGCTTGGGCAACTTCGTGGGGCGTTTCCACTCGTTTGATGGGAGCTTTAATTATGGCTCATTCCGATGATGATGGGTTGATAATCCCTCCAAAGCTGGCTCCTATTCACGTAGTCATCGTCCCTATTTTCAGAACCGAAGAAGAACTCACAAAAATTTCAGAAGCCGCTGAGCGCATTGCCAATGCTTTGCGCAAGCAAGGGTATTCTGTAAAATACGATAACCGTGATACGCATAAACCCGGGTTTAAGTTTGCCGAATATGAATTGAAAGGTGTGCCGGTGCGCATTGCTATTGGTCCGCGCGATTTGGAAAATGGAACGGTTGAAGTTGCCCGCAGGGATACAAAGGAAAAACAGTTGATGTCGATCGAGACTGTTGCGGCTTAGATTCCTGCTTTGCTCACAGCCATCCAGGAAAATATTTATCAAAAAGCCCTGAAGTTTCGCGAATCCATGATTACTCCCGTAGATACCTTTGAAGACTTTAAAAGCGTATTAGACAACAAAGGCGGATTTGTTTTGGCTCATTGGGACGGTACTCCGGAAACGGAAGCCGCCATCAAAGAAGCAACAAAGGCAACCATCCGATGCATTCCTTTAGATGCAAAGGCAGAAGCCGGGATATGTGTTTATTCGGGGAAACCATCGGCTAAACGGGTTTTATTTGCGCGGGCATATTAAGTTCTCCGTTCCCATTTTTTCACCACCAGGCACTAAGGCACACAGTTAAATCAAACCAAACGAGATTAGTTTCTATGTGCCTGGGTGTCTCCGTGGTTAATTAATTTTTTCGTACAAAACTCGAACTAAAATTGATTACTTTTAGGATTCCGATAATCTTAAACTAACTAAAAAGTGATTGAGTGGGTAACCGTTATTTCGTTGATTTTGTTTGGTCTCATCCTGATCATTGCCGAAGTCATCTTTGTGCCAGGAACTACCATCGTTGGGGTTTTGGGATTCCTGTTTTTGATTATTGGCATTGGGTTTAGCTTCAGCTATTTCGGCAGCGAAACGGGATGGACAACGGTAGGGATATCCGCTGCCCTTTCGGGATTAATTTTATATTACTCATTCAAAGCGAATGTGTGGAGTCGTTTTTCTTTAAAGTCATCCATACAAAGCAAGGTAAACGAGGGCGACCTTGAATCATTGACGATAGGCGCTGAAGGCCAGGCCATCCTCCGAACGC
>CAZNRJ010000567.1:1303-1948 GCA_964574945.1 uncultured Ohtaekwangia sp.
ATTGGAAAAGCTACCCTGGGGGATAAAATTTATGAAGTGAAAACCAAGGGCGAGTACTTAGATAGCGGCAGCAAAGTGCGTGTTATTAATATAATAATGAACCAAATAATCGTAGAACCAATAACTTAAAACTATGGAAGGCTTAGCATTTATTTTTATCATCTTCATTGCGATCATCGCATTTTTCATGTTTTTGTATTTCGTGCCGGTGGGGCTTTGGATCACGGCCGTATTTGCAAACGTGAAAGTTACAATAGGTGAACTTATTGGAATGAGAATCCGAAAAGTTCCGCCCGGTGTCATTGTTAACTCACTCATTACTGCAACCAAGGCAGGTTTGAAAGTCACGACCAACGAATTAGAAACCCATTACCTTGCCGGTGGCGATGTGCCAAACGTAATCCGCGCGTTAATTTCTGCCGAAAAGGCAAACATCAGCTTGAGCTTTAAGCAAGCTACCGCCATCAACCTGGCCGGTCGCGATGTGTTTGAAGCTGTTCAGATTTCAGTAAACCCGAAAGTAATTACTACGCCTAAAGTTGCCGCTGTGGCTGCCGATGGTATTCAATTGATTGCGATTGCACGGGTAACGGTGCGTGCAAGCATTGCCCAGTTAGTGGGGGGGGCCGGTGAAGATACAATCCT
>CAZNRJ010000568.1:0-1912 GCA_964574945.1 uncultured Ohtaekwangia sp.
AAACGCTTCGTGTAGCTTGGCGGCTTCGCTCAGGCAGGCTTTTCGGCCGGGCCAACGCTCTGATGTTTTTAAACTTCAATTAGATAAGCTATTTGGCCATCTAAAGATTTTGGAACTAACCTTCTCATTTGCGCAATTCGTCAAGCATTTACTACAGGTGGTCAAAGATTCAGAAAGGTGTACCCTGTTTGTGCGTAATTAACATCAAAATTAAATACTTAGCTATGAAAACATTCAATGTACTTGCCGGGATTGTAATGATTGCAGTGCTGGCTTCATTCGCACCCATCGGGGGCGAAGGGTTTACGATGCACGTAAACAACAAATTGGTAATTGAACATTACTTTACTTCGAAAGCCGTAACGCCCCGGGTTTCGTTAGATGTCGCTACTGGCAATGATGCCCTATCGATATCATACAACGAGTGCGGTAAAATTGGAACCAACCGAAAGCTGACATTAAAAGACGAGGCGGGGCATCTTTTGAAAGAATGGAAATTTACAGACTCCGAAGATTTGAATTCTATGGGCATTTCGGGAAAGGAAATTATGGCTTTCAAAAAAACAGACCGCAAAACATTTATCCTTACTTACTCATCAAAAGTAGTTTCTGCAGGGCGGTTGCTGGCAGTTCTTACGCTGGAAAATGAAGCGCAGGTTGCAAGCAAGAAGTAATATTTAAACCGGTTGAGTCGTCTGGCCACTTAAAGTGGTCTTGACGACTTGCCGGCTTTACTGTTTGGCAGCTTTAAATTTTACCACCGAATTCGAAACCGGGGCTACTGTTTTCAGGTATGCATAAATTGCTTCAATATCTTCAGATTCCATTTGGCCATACATTGTCCACGGCATGATTGTATTAAATTCACCGGCAGCAACATTTTCACTAACATAGGCAGAATCGGTATACACTTTAAAACGCTGAACAAACACCTCCTTGCTCCACGAGCCAATACCGGTTTCTTTATCAGGACTGATGTTAGATGAAGTTACCACTGATCCGTCAGGAAATTGAAACTCACGACCTCCTCCAAATATAACCTCGGGAATGATTTGCCCTTTATCAACTTGTGTATGGCACTCTGCACATCCGGCCGCATTTGTCATATAAGCGCCATAGGCAAGCAAATCAGTTTTTGGCGGCAATGTGCCAGGCGCTGCTTTCTGCGGAATTGTGTTGATGATAAAGTTCATAGGAAAGTCAGGCCGGGAATCAGGCACAGCATTTTCCCTGGCAGGAATAGATCGCACATAGGCGATGATGCTATAAATGTCTTCTTTGTCCATGCGTCCGTAGTATGGATAAGGCATCAGCGGGAACATGGCGCGACCTTCTTTTGTAACCCCTGTTGTAATCAATCTGAATAACTCACCATCGGTGTAGCGTTGAATGCCTGATGGGGTAATATTTTTAGCATAAAATACACCCGGTAAGCCCATGCTCTGATCAAACACATCTCCGCCCATACCAAGTGTACCTTCTGTCAGCGGTCCTGAAAATTTTGACCAATCCCGTTTTGAATGACAGTCCATGCAAACCGTAACCGTATTGGCAAGGTATCGGCCACGTTCAATTCGTTCGGTTGTGTAATCCAGTGTAAGAACTTCGGGCTCGCCAACATTAGGAAGCGCAAGTTTTACATAACTGAGCGCACCCGCTATTACCAGCAATACAAATGCAACAAAGTATCCTGCATACTTTAGGATGGTTTTCATAAGGGTTAGGTTTTGGGATTGTGAATGTAGTAAGAAATGGAATTTCAAAAAAAATGTCCTTCGTTAATTATTTGTCAGCCTGTGAATATTGTTTTACTGTCAACAAAGCAAACGGGGTTTCTCCGTGAACAACTCTTTTAACCCAAACCTCATCACATTCATACTTTATTCTTTCCAATTTCAATCTTGCGACCAAG
>CAZNRJ010000569.1:0-1908 GCA_964574945.1 uncultured Ohtaekwangia sp.
AGAGCCCCTGATCATTTCAGGGTATGCCTGGTAATAAATAAAACATGGCCTGCGCATGTGCAGCCGGAACGGGGTACGGCCGCCATCGCTCATCAGGTAAAACCCAAGCTCTCCGTTTCCGCCTTCCACACAATGATATACTTCGCCTTTGGGTACATCCGTTTCACCCATCACAATTTTGAAGTGATAGATTAATGCCTCCATGTTATCGTACACTTCTTCTTTAGGAGGAAGATAAAACTCCGGCACATCGGCATGAAAAGGCCCATCAGGTAGTTTGGCAATGGCCTGCTTAATAATGGAAAGACTCTGCCACATCTCTTCCTGGCGCACCATAAAGCGATCATATACATCGCCATTTTTTCCTATCGGGATAATGAAATCAAAATCGGAATACGAGCTGTACGGCATGGCTACGCGCACATCGTAATCCACACCTGCTGCGCGAAGGTTAGGGCCGGAGAAGCTGTAGTTCAACGCCCGCTCTGCCGTGATGCCTCCCACGCCAATGGTGCGATCCATAAAGATGCGGTTGCGGCTGAGCAGGTTTTCAAATTCTTTCAGCACTTTGGGGAACTCTGTTAAAAAACGATTGATCTTCTCCCACGCTTTTGGAGAGAAGTCGCGCTCGAAGCCACCTATCCGGCCAACGTTGGAAGTAAGTCGTGCGCCACAAATCTCTTCGTAGATTTCATACACCAGCTCACGTTGCTGAAACATATATACAAAGCCGGTGAGCGCCCCTGTGTCCACACCGATCACCGCGTTGCAGATAAGATGATCGGTGATGCGTGCCAGCTCCATGATAATCACGCGCAGGTATTGCACGCGCTTTGGTATTTCCGTTCCCAACAACTTTTCCACCGTCATGTGCCACCCGATATTGTTAATCGGGGCGGAACAATAATTCATACGGTCGGTGATGGGTGTTATCTGGTTGAATGGTCTGCGCTCTGCGAGCTTTTCAAATGCGCGGTGAATGTAGCCGATGGTTGGCTCGGCATCTATAATTACTTCGCCATCCATTTTCAGCACGTTCTGAAAAATACCATGTGTGGCAGGGTGCGTAGGCCCCAGGTTCAGGTAGGAGTATTCTTTTTCTTCCGGTTGATATATATCGTTATCGGTTACCATAAGCTACCTTCCAAACATTGCATCATTTTTATCAATACGTACCTGGTCTTCCAGCGGATATTCTTTCCGCAGGGGATATATAATCATATCCTCCACATTCAGTATGCGTTTCAGGTTGGGATGGCCTTTGAACACCACGCCAAAAAAATCAAACGTTTCCCGCTCCATCCAGTTGGCTGCAGCAAACACGTTTGTAAGCGTTGGCAGCTCGGGCTTGTCTTCCGGTAAAAATACTTTCAGGCGTATCCGTTCATTGGTTACCATGTTATGAAGCTGGTACATAACTGCAATCTGCCGGGTGTCGGCATAGTGAATACCACAAAGTGTAGTAAGGTATTGTAATTGTGTTGCAGGATGTTCTTTCAGGAACTGGATTATCTGTATGATCTTGTCTTTTTTCAACGTAATGGTTGGAAAATCATAGTGCATTTCCGCCTGAAGGATTTCGCCTGCAAACGTTTCGCTTAAAGCAGAAATGATTTTTTCCAAGACCGGGTTTTCCATTTTGTTTGTTAGTGGTGTTTCGTTAATGGTTATTCGTTAATCGTATAGTTGTTGCACCGATTAACCATTAACGAATAACTACTCAACGATTCATTCAATTCCATACCTGTTTAACAATGCTTTATATTCTTCAGAATCTCTTCTTCGTAATGATTCTGTTTCTACCAATCGTTGAATTTTCATGATGCCATCAATGATCTGTTCTGGTCGTGGCGGACAACCCGGAACGTAAACATCAACCGGTATAATGCGGTCGATGCCTTGCAGTAC
>CAZNRJ010000570.1:0-1899 GCA_964574945.1 uncultured Ohtaekwangia sp.
AAAACAGGATAATCATCAACAGTTTTTACAAACTTGAGATGATGGGGCGATCCTGTATTGATAAAATAATCTTCGCCAATTTTTTTTACTTCCGTTACCGGATTCATTTTTAACCGAACGATTCCCGTGTTCAGTAATTCCGCCTGATGGGAGCCATCATACGCATTGAATTCTGTTTTGCTATCGAGTAATCCTAACCTTGCTGCCATCTGCACCGCAGCACGACTGCCGTTGCCGCACAGGCTTTGCGAGCCATCGCTATTGTAATAGTTCAAATTAAAATCCAGGGTTGGGTGTTTTTCAATAAGGATAAGTCCATCGGCACCCACACCAAACCTACGATCGCAAATTTTTTGAATCTGATCCGATGAAAATGAATACACACCCGTGCGATTGTCAATAATGACAAAATCATTGCCGGTTGCTTCGTATTTATGGAAATGGATTTTCAATTTATTTTATTCTTAGAAACTCACCACCGAGGCACAGGCATCAAGTTTTTAGTTTGGATCAGGTTTTTCTTTGTGCCTAAGCGCCAGCGTGGTGAAGATTAACTTTTTATTTCACCTCTTCGTAGTCGATGTATTCGCCACCCTTTATATGGCCATCCTTGTCTTTCTTAGGTACGGAATCAACGTTCACGTTTCCTTGGGGCCGTTGTTGCCTGGGCTGCTGTGATGAAGCCCCGGCTTTAAAGAAAATCCCTCCAACCTTATATAAAACATAACCCACAAGGGCGAGAATGAGAAGAAACCTGGTCATTTGAACAATGTTTTTTTTGTAAACGCTATTTCAAAGATATTAGTTTGAATGTATTCAACCTCATCGGCTCAGGTACAGATTTCGCTCCGAGTAGATATTCATGAAATAATCATCCATTAAATCATCAATAAAATAGATTGCTTCCCCGGTCGATTTCATTTCAGGGCCCAATTCCTTATTTACATCGGGGAATTTATTGAATGAGAATACAGGGACCTTGATCGCATACCCTTTTTTAGTAGGGTTAAAATTGAAATCCTTTACCTTTTTATCGCCTAACATTACTTTGGTTGCATAGTTCACGTAAGGCTCATCATACGCTTTGCAGATAAAAGGCACTGTGCGCGATGCGCGTGGATTAGCTTCAATGATATATACCTTGTCGTTTTTAATGGCAAACTGGATATTGATTAACCCAACTGTCTTCAGCGCGATTGCAATTCGTTTAGTGAACGTTTCGATTTGTTTGATAACCAAATCGCCCAAATTGTAAGGAGGCAACACCGCATACGAATCGCCTGAATGAATTCCGGCAGGCTCAATGTGCTGCATGATGCCGATGATATATACATCTTCGCCATCGCAGATTGCATCAGCTTCGGCTTCAATGGCGCCATCCAAAAAGTGATCAAGCAACACTTTGTTTTCAGGTAAGTGTTTCCAGATGTCAAGAATATGATTTTCTAATTCCTTTTCGTTGATCACAATCTTCATACTTTGACCACCGAGTACGTAAGACGGCCGAACCAATAATGGGAAGCCAATAATTTTTGATGCTTCGAGCGCTTCATCGGCATTGGTAGCCACACCAAATTCAGGATAAGGAATATTCAACTCTTTAAGGAGTGATGAGAAACTTCCCCTGTCTTCGGCCAAATCCAGCGCTTCGAACGAAGTACCCATTATTTTTATTCCATTCTTCTGAAGTTTTTCGGCAAGCTTAAGGGCGGTTTGGCCTCCTAACTGAACGATAACACCTTCCGGCTTTTCGTGCTGGATAATGTCCCAAAGATGTTCCCAGAAAACCGGCTCGAAATAAAGTTTGTCGGCAATATCAAAATCTGTTGAAACCGTTTCAGGATTGCAATTGATCATGATAGCCTCATAGCCCGCTTCTTTAGCAGCAAGAATTCCGTG
>CAZNRJ010000571.1:0-1898 GCA_964574945.1 uncultured Ohtaekwangia sp.
TATTTAGACAGCGCCATGGAACTTAGCGCACACATGCAGGCATTTATCTTTGAGCCGTCTATCCTAAAAAGTATGGCGCTCAATTATTCCAAGCAAGGAAAAATGAAAGAGGCGTATGAAACCATGGTGCGCTACGATCTTAAAAAAGAAAAAATCTACGGTGAAGAAAGCAGCCGCAAAATTGCGCAGATGGAAATAGCGCTTGACCTGCAGGAGAAAGAAAAGGAGATGGAGATTATTAAGGCCGAGGCCGAAGTAAAATCATTGGAACTTCAGAAAACGCGCATGATTATCACCATTGTGATTTTAGTGATCGGGCTTGTGCTGGGCGGCCTCAACCTTGTGTATTCCAAACGACACACCATTAAGCGAAAATGATTACACGAACAGAAGCCAAAGAATTACTCTCCACCCTTACTGCCAACCAAAGTCTTCTTCGCCACATGCGCACCATTGAACTGGTGATGGAAGCATACGCTAAAAAATACAATGAAAATGCTGATGAGTGGGCTGTGGCCGGATTGCTGCACGATGCCGATTATGAAGTTTACCCGGAAGAACATCCAAAGATCATTGTTGAAAAGTTAAGGGAACGAGGTGAAGAAAAGATCGCCCATGCCATATCAGCTCACTATACAAAATGGGGGGTTGCGTATGAAACCCTGCTCGACAAAGCGTTGCTTGCCTGCGATGAGCTAACGGGCTTTATCGTGGCTTGCTGCCAGGTTCGCCCGGATGGAATTTCCTCCTTAGAGGTAAAATCTGTTATTAAAAAGCTGAAAGACAAGGGCTTTGCAGCAAAAGTAGATCGTGATGAGGTGTATAAAGGTGTTGAGCTGTTAGGCGTTGACCTGCATGAACACATTGCATTTATAATTGAAGTGCTCAGGAACAACAAAGAAGAGTTAGGAATTTAAGATTCATTGTGTTGCATTTCAAATCTTCGCGATTTAAAGGCACCCTTGCAGCAGCCTATCCTGTAGCATAGGCGACTCCTCCGGAGTCGGAATATCTTCAATTTTAAATTTTTTTTGCTACAAACAGGTTGCTCCCCTGGAGCATCAATAATTTGATAAGTTTTTCAAGGCGCGTCAATTTGAAATATACCCCGTTCTTGTTAGGCTGAATTGGTGGAAACCATTACCTTTGACCAGTAATAAAATCTGAATAGTATGTTTGAACAAAATGTAGGGGACGGAGCAAATTTGTTTGTAATAATTGTAGCCGTAATTGTTGGCTTTGTAGCAGCCATCGGGTACTTAGATTTCAAAAAGACAACCAAGAATCAAAGCAAGGAAGATTAACTTTCTAATCTTTATTAAAATAAAAAGCCTCTTGTTTAAAACGAGAGGCTTTCTTTTTGTTGATTAGTTTCCGGATGTACCGGCAGGCGGAGTTGTATAAGGGGATTTATATTGTTTTTGATAGTCCTGAAAGGCAACTGTTTTATAAAAATCGCCACTTACAAAGTTTACAAAAATGTGAAACTCCTCGGGCTTGCGGTAGCCCGGCAGCGATGTATAGCCTTCAATAATCGGTACAATCCGAAACTCCTCATCCAGGAAGACAAAGTTTGGATAGCTCATTTGATTATTAAGCAATGCCATCGCTAATTGATGCGAGCCTTTGTTCCCGTAAGGAACAAACTTAAACGTAGTGCCCCGAAACGTAACATCAGCAGTTTGCTCGGCATCGAACTTAACAGGATAAAATTTCTCATTGAGCAGCTTGGCAATCTTCGGGTCGGTGAATGTGTTTTTGTCCATTACTTTACACCAGCCACACCAATCGGTATAAACATCAATAAAGATTTTACGCTTTTCAGTTTCTGATCGCTTGACAGCTTCCTCAAACGTCATCCATTTTACTCCAGCAACTTCCTTTACACCGGCTTCCTG
>CAZNRJ010000572.1:0-1874 GCA_964574945.1 uncultured Ohtaekwangia sp.
CTTCCGATAAAACTAACCCGGCCTTTGCACCTGAGGATTTCAACAATAATTACCAGCGCTCATTATATTCGGCATTGCGGAAGCTCACGCGCGACCGTTTCCGGTTGCTTGAACAATCCCTTGGCAAACTCAACGATGAAACACAAGAGCTTGCCAAAAAAGTGCTGGCCATGGAAAGCGATGTGATGGATTGCTTTAGCGAAGTGCATCAAACTAAAATCAGCGCCATTAAAACACGCATTCATGGCGACTTCCATTTGGGCCAGGTACTTTTTACAGGAAAAGATTTTGTCATAATCGATTTTGAAGGCGAGCCTGGTTTTAGTTTTAGCGAACGCAGGCTGAAAAAAAACCCCTTGAAGGATGTAGCAGGTATGATGCGCTCATTCCATTATGCTGCATTTGGAAAAATTATCCTGAATGAAAATTACAGGGAGAAAGACATTGAATTTTTAATGGAATGGGCGGAGCAATGGCAGCACTATGTAAGCAGGTTTTACATGGGTGCTTACCGCGAGCGATCAGGTCTTAGTAGTCAATTAAACGATCAGGACGAAATTTTAATCCGCACTTATTTGCTCGAAAAAGCAATTTATGAGTTGGGATACGAACTGAATAGCCGCCCCGATTGGGTAAATATTCCCTTACGGGGAATTTATTATCACATGAATCGGTACTTTCAGGCAAAAGACCTAAGCAAAAAGAAAAGCTAACTATGGCAAAGAAGAAGATATCAACGAATGAATCTGAAGAACAAGATAGCTTTAGCCTCTTTTCAGATTTCGACATTCACCTGTTTAAAAGTGGCAAGCATTTCAAACTTTACGAAAAGCTTGGGGCGCATGTGGCCACTTTCAAAAAACAGAAGGGAACTTACTTTGCCGTGTGGGCGCCTAATGCACGAAGCGTTTCTGTTATCGGAAACTTTAACAGCTGGAACAGCAATGACCATAAGCTGTCGCCACGGTGGGATGAATCAGGAATTTGGGAAGGATTTTTTGCAGGCATAGGAAAAGGAGAGGCCTATAAATATTCAATTCATTCAAACACAGGTGAAATAGTAGAGAAGGCAGATCCCTTTGCTTTCTATGCCGAGATAGCGCCCAACACCGCTTCCATTATTTGGGATCATGATTACACATGGCGTGATAAAATTTGGCTGGCTGAACGAAAAAAGCAAGCCGGCAAGCCTAAGCCTTATTCTGTTTACGAAATACATGCAGGCAGCTGGAGGCGAAAATTCGATGACGGTAACCGTTCTTTGAGTTACAAAGAATTGGCCGTTGAATTAGTTGAGTATGTAAAGGAAAGCGGATTCACCCACGTTGAGTTTTTACCCGTGATGGAACATCCTTTCTTGGATCGTGGGGATATCAACTCACTGGGTACTTTGCGCCCACCAGCCGGTTTGGATCACCCCAGGAGTTTATGGAACTGGTGGATGCATTTCATGAAGCTGAGATTGGTGTAATCTTAGATTGGGTTCCTTCGCATTTTCCGGGTGATGCACACGGACTTTATAAGTTTGATGGCACGCATTTATACGAACATGCCGATCCCCGAAAGGGATTTCATCCGGATTGGAGTAGTTACATTTATAATTATGGCCGTGCCGAAGTACGGTCGTTCCTTATCAGCAATGCGCTTTTCTGGTTAGAGATTTTTCATGCCGATGGATTGCGGGTAGATGCAGTGGCTTCTATGTTGTATCTGGATTATTCCCGTAAGGAAGGTGAGTGGATACCCAACGAATATGGCGGCAACGAAAACATTGAAGCCATTACCTTCCTGAAAGAATTTAATGAAGTTGTGTATGGAACCTTTCCGGATGTTGTGACCATAGCCGAAGAATCGACAGCGTGGTCGGGGGTTTC
>CAZNRJ010000573.1:0-685 GCA_964574945.1 uncultured Ohtaekwangia sp.
TTGGTGAACCCGACAAACAGGTCATTCGCCAGCAGGCTGAAGATGAGCGGGTTCAAATTGTCACTTGAAATTTTTTGCCGGTGAATACTTCCATAGGGATCAACATGCTCGCCCAGCTTTTCGCGTAATTTTAATTCACGAAAGTAGCTTGCCCCGATAAGCCCGCCCGATGCACCGGTTATCAACACACTGTTCTCCATGAGTTTGCCGTTTGTGAGACTGTCGGCAACCTGCAAAGCGCTAAGTGTCCATAGGGATGCGCGCTTTCCGCCCCCACTGGCACATAGAAAAATCATTTTCGGTTTAGCTTCCGGATTAAATTTATTTCGCCAGTTTTTTAATTGAGCCAACACAACTTGACGGTCGGCTTCCATTAAGGTTCGATCAAGTTCTTTTTGCAGCGAGGCTACTGAGTACTCGGCAGGGGTTGTATTATAATTTAATCCAAAAGCTTCATACTTTTTTGAAAAGAAATCCTCGCCAACCAAATGGTTTACAATCAGGAATATGATGAGTCCGGTGGTTGCCGACCAACCGCCAAACCAATAGGAGAAAGCGCCAGACAGCATCACAAAAATGGTGAGAAAAGTCATGAAACTACAGGCAGCCGGAATTTGAAAAGCGGGATAATCCTTGAAGATGCCCAGTACTAATACCATCACGAAAATAAAAAGCTCGATGACAA
>CAZNRJ010000573.1:695-1869 GCA_964574945.1 uncultured Ohtaekwangia sp.
TGGTCAAATACCTGCAGCACCGTGGCTTTATCGTAAAAAATATTTTCCTCAACCTGAACAGGTTTAAATGAACCATCCAAATAATAATCAACACGTACTTGTTTTTTTCGCACGATATCTAATTTTTTCATGGCACTGGCGCGTGTCACTTTTACGTTTTGCTTGATCTTTTCATCAATGCGGCAAACCATGTACCTGAAAATGTCTTTGTTTGTAAACTTGAAGTAGAGTGAGAACACAAGCGTCATTAAAATATATCCACTGAAAAATCCCGCAAGGTTTTTTGCCAAAATTGAAGGTGTGCTGTATTCATTGCTCACCTGAAAGGCTATAACCTGGTACACATAGGTAATCAGGAAAATCAACGGAATAATACTATTGTTAACCGTGAATTTTGTAAACGGATCGCTCAATGCACCCACAAACGAAAAACGATGGCCATCTGAAATGTAAGAGGTAATGTGAAAAGCCATGGTAAAGCCTGCCGTGAGCAAACCCATCATGAGGAAGCTCGTAAAATTTACCTTGTTAAGGTATTCAGGATCGAGAAAGAGATACGGAATGCCCAGGTATTTCCCAAAGTTTCCTGTTACCATGGCAAATAAGATGATCCAGCATAAAATCAGGATATGGTTACGCCTGAAATTATTCAGAAGTAACTGAATAGGGAATGAGTAGAATACTTTAGGAAGAAACAGGTAGAGTTTTCTCATGCAATAAACCCTTCAAGGTAATTAATTTTTTGGAAATAGAATGAACATAAAAATTGTACTTGCAATTCGTAGTTTACAATTCGTACTTCGTACTTTGTAACTAATAATTTGTAATCCTTTCTCATTGTCAGAGACCTTTTCCATCTATCGCTCCTCAGCGGGTTCAGGTAAAACCCGTACGCTTGCCAGGGAATACCTGAAACTGGCACTACGCTCGCGGGCGGATTATTTCAAGCACATTCTTGCCGTTACGTTTACCAATAAATCTACCCAGGAAATGAAGGACCGGATTTTGGCCTACCTGGATGATTTTGCAAACAACCGCGACAATGATCTTTCCGAAGAACTGCGGGCTGAATTGAAGCTGGATGCCTCTACCTTTCAACTGTATGCGCAGGAAACCCAGGCCGGGATTCTCCATAAGTATGCACAATTTTCGATCAGCACCATCGATGCCTTTT
>CAZNRJ010000574.1:0-1867 GCA_964574945.1 uncultured Ohtaekwangia sp.
CGCGTGATACCAGTTTTGATTCGTGGAAACGAAGCCGCGGAATATTAACAGCCACGGTAACCCTCAGCAATCAGCCTGCTTTCTACCCAAATAAATAATTTCATTTTCAGGCGAATGCGTTTGTGAACGGAGAAGATCATGAATTATGATGTTCGCGAAGAAACTCATAAAAAATGTTTTGATGGAATGCTTTTAGAATTTCATAAATTTGGAAAAAGATCAGTATGGATTTAATTGTAAAAACGAAAAATAAGAGAGAAGAGAAGGTTGTGCAAGCTTTCTTAAATAGCCTCGAAATCGATTATTTCACTGAAGTTCAAGAGGAGAAGGCATTGTATAAAGCCATGCAGGAAGGAAGGAAGACAAGTATATTATCTCCAAAGGAGAGGGATAGTTTTATTCGCTTGTTGAAGAAAGCCAAATGAACATTGAAATCAGGAAATCCTTTGTTAAAGATTCTCAAAAATTATCGAATCAACAGCGTACCAGACTTTTTGATTTAATCGAAAACATTGGTTCTTGTCAATCAGTTTTTGAAATTCCTCACTGCAAAAAAATGCAAGGGCATAAGAATGTTTATAGAATTAAATTTGGTCAGTATAGAATTGGGTTCTTTCTCGAAAGAAACACGATAGAGTTTGTAAGAGTCCTCCTGCGAAAGGATATCTATAGGTATTTTCCTTAACCGTTTCAAAAGTTTAAAGATTATTTCCTTCCCAAATAAATAATTTCATTTTTGGAAATTCCGTATCGCCCGGATTGGGTTTTGGCAAATTCGTTTTCTTCTGCTTTCATTCCGGCCCGTTCAATCCGCTTTGCATAATCTTTTCCAAACATGCGCACGTGATCATCCTGGCCAAAGGCTTTTTCGCGATCGCGCGGGTGAGTGATGGTCGCATCTTCATACGTTACTTCAGGAACGGGGGCAAAGAAGGGAACTTGCAGGATGGCCCAACCCCCCGGTTTTAACACCCGATGAATTTCGCTCATCGCCTTAATATCATCCTGCACATGCTCAAGCACATGGTTGCATAGCACAACATCAAAATAGTTTTCGGGAAATGGAATTTCATGAATATCCATCTTCACTTTTGCTAATGGTGATTCAATGTCGGCTGTAATGTATTTCTCACCATGTTGCTTTTCAAAACGTTTCATAAAGCAAGGTTCAGGCGCGATGTGCAGCACATCTAATTGCGTTGTGAAGAAATTAGTCCTTTCATTAAGATAAAGCCATATTAACCGATGCCTTTCTAAACTTAAACAATGCGGGCAAAGTGCATTGGGCCTGGGGTTAATTCGTCCGTAGGGAAGAAATTTGCTGTATGTATGGTTGCATACAGGGCATTCAACATTGTTTCCACTGTAAAAAACTCCCATCACTTTCAACCCGGCACCACTAAAAAGTTGCAGGTATTTGCGCGGTACATAGCGGATCAAAAAGGCAATTACGTTTTTCATAAACGGCAAAGATACCATCTTACTCCTTGGATTTTCAATGGGAAGAACCGGCAAGTTTTCAGTCTGATAGGTGGGTGTTTCTTTAAAAAAAAAACTATCTTGCTAACTGGCCAAATCCCGATAGCTATCGGGATGGTCATTATAACCTAAACCGAATGAATGTGGCCAATGTTGCTTCTGCCGAGACTGTATTTTATGATCAGTCTATAGATTTAAATAAGATCAAACAAAAAGCTGTGAAGAAGTATATACACACAAATGGCTTGCTGCAGCTTGATGATTTTGCCCGAATTATGCATTCCTGTTCTACCGGGGCTGATACAAAAAAATATAACCGTCATTTAAAAGTATTTCAATTCAGGGAGAATTTGGATAAAGTTTGGGAGGCGTATAAAACCATCGGGCC
>CAZNRJ010000575.1:0-1859 GCA_964574945.1 uncultured Ohtaekwangia sp.
GTGTTCGCACGCCTTCGGCCTTTGTTGTGTCTTCTTGACCAACAAACAAGATGAAGAAGGATAACAGGTTAGTCATGAAATCGTTGTTGGTGAGCTTGCACACACTTGTGTGCTCCTCACAGGCGCAAGCGTCCGCTTGTGCCGATACTAATACCAAACTCTCCCTAAGTTGTTGTTGGTTAAAATTAGTTGTTGTGGTCGCCTAACCCGCAACCGAATAGATTTTGATCTTGTGCGGTGTTATAACCAAATTAAGATTGTTGGTCAGCGACCAACAATAACCTTGGGATAGTAGCTACAGGGAGCAAGATATTATGATTGATTTTGTTTGATTTGTTACTGGCAGAGGAGGAGGGATTACGCAACGTGATCCCTGAATGGTGGAGTTCCAAAACAATAAAACCAAGGTTCGCTGCGCTCTTTTTTGTTGTAGACCGGACCTCAGTCAAACGAAGCGTTTGACCCTGCCCTGCCTACAACAAAAAACCCCGATTTCATCGGGGCCTTGCTTTTTATTGATTTGCAGAGGAGGAGGGATTCGAACCCCCGGACCGCGTTAACGGTCTCCGGTTTTCAAGACCGGTGCAATAAACCGCTCTACCACTCCTCTGTTTAAACATCCAGCCCTGAGCCTGGGTGGGTGTTCCTTTTTAAGGACTGCAAAACTAAGGGGAAATTCGGTTTCTGCAAAAGCGCTGTGGAAATAAACCTATTGATCGCTGAAATCGGGGAAGGTCTTTCTGATATCCTTATTATCGTAGTTACGTGCCGTTGGCTTACTGGCATCCAGTTCAAGCACCACTAATTTTTGATTGTTAATAATGGGGAGCAGCTTATCACGGTCCTGGTCAAAATCTTTACTTCTTCGGGTGCTTTTTAAGGAATATTTTCGCGCAAAATTATCGGCTTCCAATTGCAGTTGGTTTCGGATTTCTACATTGATTTTCATTTTTTCCAAAATGTCATTCTTTGATTTACCGATTACCTCGGTGGCCTCTAAGGTTCCCATGGTTAATACCGTTGTGCCGCCAATGGCCGAAACTGTTTTATACGTGCTGGGTTCGTCAGCAAAAGCAACGGGTGCCAAACCGGTGGTTGCGCCCAGGGATGCATTTAAAATGGATCGGTTTTTCTTTCCCTTCTTAGCTTGCTTGTACATTTTATTTAATTTTTCATGATTTGTATCTAACAAATCAATCAATGATTTTGCCTGTATAAGCGAGTTCTTATATTTGATGTAAAGAAATTTATCTTTCTCTTCAAGATTTTCGGTATCAAGTACTTTTATTGCCACCTTTTTCTGCACACGATTATTTGACTTATCTAACGCAAAAAATATAATCTCCACCACTTTTGCTTTTTCAACTTCCTCTACAAAATAATAACCGGGCGACCAGGTAAATTCTGATTGCACAGAAGTATTCTGCACTAAGCTTTCTGACTTTACGCGTCCATCCGAACATACAAACCCAACGTTACTGATATTTTCATCTCCGTTAGGGTCGGAGACGTAAATCTTAAAATTAATGCGTTCATCTTCTTTGATGGTAAATGCGCTATCGCCAGGGATAATTAAAATCTCAGGTGGTAAATCAAGCTGTGTCTGGGCCACTTTTATCTTCCCTTTGGTTTCAGATTTTTCGGGTTGATCTTGTACAATAAATTCAATTTGAAGCGGATTGTTTCTAAGTGAGTTAAATTGATTTCGTGAGGGTGCCCACGTAAGCATGCCTTGGGACGAGAGCGATACGCCTTCAGGTAACTGTGATTGAATCGATTTAAAAACCAACGGATCGTCATCCGGATCGTGTACATATTGATCGGAAATCTGGTAACTATTGGCAGACGATTGCTTCACA
>CAZNRJ010000576.1:0-1008 GCA_964574945.1 uncultured Ohtaekwangia sp.
TTTTAACAACAAAAACAGGTGCATCTTCTGCATCTACCGGAATATATTCCGCTGGAATAGACGGCACATACCCGGCCATGTTATTGAGCCAGCGCAAGGCATCCGAAACAGTGTGGCTTTCTTTATGGCTTTTCAGGTAAGCCTGGACGAACGAAACAACCCGTCCGCCCGCCCCTTCCCCGAAATCGTACCAAAGGTTTTTTGTGACATGCACATAAAAACTTGGAGTACGTTCATTACGCAAGGGCGAATAATAGCGGTAACGGTGGCCCTTCTTTGCTACCGGCTCAAAACCAATCTTGCGCAGAATTTCAGGTAGGGGGATAGTATTTGCAGTCTTAATGTCCATTGATGCACGCTCCCGTAAACATATAGTGAATGCTGAAAGATAAAAACAATTGCAGTTTTATCTCGGTTTCATTTCTTCTTCCAAAACTCGAATAAGGTTTGATTTAAGATAATAAGTTCTTCCACCAAACTTGAATGGCTTGAAATCATAACGCTTAGTACAATCCCAAACGGCCATTACTCCCGGTTTCGTATTCATGAAATCCGCTGCTTCTTTTCGATTTAGCCAGGGATCATTCGGATCAACATAAATCATTTTTCACACCTCCATGTTTAAACAACTGGTGGTGTTTAACGCACTGAAATGAGATTTTTCAGAGAAATCGTTATGCGTTAAAGCAAATTAAAAAATTGGTTACGACAGTATGGCTTGCGTTGATAGTGTAAGAAGTCGTGATTTAACAAGTACAGAAAAGGTAAGCCTTAGCTACATCTCAAATTACTGATAGCCAGCCAACTCTAATAGTTGTATTCGTTCTTGCGCTTGCAGCTCGTAATACATGGGGATGAAGCGATGATAGAGGCTACATTGCGGGTCTTTGCCATTCACACGATATACAGGACATCCACTCGTGCAAACCGAACGATAGCGGCACTTTTTACAGTCCTCGGATTTTGCATCTTCATGATGTTCACCACTCACGATCATGTCCACAAGAT
>CAZNRJ010000576.1:1018-1850 GCA_964574945.1 uncultured Ohtaekwangia sp.
AATTCCTCATTAAAAATAGTGTGGGTTGCAGCATCAGTATTTTCAAATTGCACATGGCAGTATTTGAAAGAACCGTCAACATATATAGCACCTCCGGAAAAACCCGAGGCGCAAGTCTGAAATCCTAAATCATTCGGCTTAAGATCACAAAACTGATAACGTTTTGAGAATTGCCAGCCTTTTTTTATCGCATCCCGCATGATGGCATAAGATGCCGACAAACATTCATCCAACAATTCAGCATGGATGTTTTCTCCCTTCACAATAGAATAGCGGAAGGGAATATCAAGAGCGATCAGGTAGCGCGTTAATTCGGGCAAGCCCATCAGATTTAGATTGGTAACAACAGTATTTACCGATACTTTTATACCTGCTGCAATTAATTTTCGCAAATTCGCATCAACCAGGTGAAATGATCCGCACCCGGATCGAAAGCTACGGGTTGCGTCATGAGTGGCTTCAACGCCGTCTAAAGATACGCCATAGCCGATGCTGTGTTCCTTTGAAAACTTCAGTATTTCATCAGTCAGCATCGTGAGGTTTGTCACAAACCCAACATCAAATTGACAGCCGACATCCGCCAATGCTTTTCTTGCTTCCGGGATGAAATTTTTCCAGGCATTGAACTGACTTAAAGGCTCGCCGCCAGCAAGCCTTAGACGGATATGGCGAATGCCTTTGGTCTTTGCGACCTCGATCATTTTAAACAATAACTGAGATCGGACGGAATCCCTCATTCCCTTGCCTGTGTTCAGCGTTGGGATATAGCAGTAACTGCACCCAAGATTACAGGCGTTGGTCGTATGAATCCAGAAATTGAGCGACTTCGGCG
>CAZNRJ010000577.1:0-1844 GCA_964574945.1 uncultured Ohtaekwangia sp.
CCCTGTTTGTCCACTTCTTACCGGTCATTTTTATTTTATCGGCATTAATTACGATCACATGATCGCCAGTATCCACATTTGGAGTATAGCTTGGCTTATGCTTTCCGCGCAATACACGTGCTATCTGGCTGGCCACACGACCCAATACCTGATCTTTTGCGTCAACCAATACCCAACTCTTTTCTACCGTTGTTTTATTGGCATTGACTGTTTTATAGCTGTTATGATCCACTTTTTTAGCTTTTAAAAACTTTTTAAATACACTTACCCCCTCAAAAAGGGACACAAAAGTAGATTCAAGAAACTGAAAATGCAAGTATGCCCCCACATTTAGGCAGATAATTCGACCCGGCCGGGAAGTCAATTATCGCTTATTTTCAGACAGTTGCCTGATAAGGGCCTGAAAATCTTTTGGGTAGGGCGCTTCGGCTGTCATTTTGCTGCCATCCAATAAATTAAATTCAAGTGAAAAAGCGTGCAGCGCCATTCTTTTAATCAAAGGCTCCTCTTCGGTAAGTTTTTTCAAGTTAAACCCTCTCTTTATTGATGAAACATAAAATGGCTTTCCTCCATACATTTCATCCCCGGTTATCGGGGCTTTCAGTAATGCCAAATGAACCCGAATTTGATGCATTCGTCCGGTTACGGGCCTGCATTCCACTAATGTGTGATTTTTATAAGATTGCCGGGTAGTGAAGTGGGTTTGAGCTTCTTTGCCGCTTCGTGAGATTTTCACGGTACCATCATTTTGCTTGAGAATGGGAGCATCCACCTCCTGGTCTTTGAAATTATGGATACCATCCGCCACAGCATGATATATTTTTGTGACCGATCTGTTTTCGAACTGCATACTTAAATGGCGATAAGCCTCCGGATTACGGGCTATTGCCAAAACGCCTGAAGTTTCTTTATCTAACCGATGGCATACCTGGGCATCAGGTTCATATTCCCTGGCCAAGGACAGAATATTCTGGCTGTCATTTCGATCTTCGAGGGTTGAAATAAAGGGCGGTTTATTGATCAGGATAAAATCATCATCCTGATACAGGATGGCATCCTCAAATTTGAACTTTGGCATTTTCACTCCGGCAAAATTACTATGCCTCGTTCAATTCTGAGCTATCGGATTTCGATCGCTGGAGTTTAAAACTAAATATGGAACCCTTGCCCAAAGAACTCTGCACCTCGGCTTTACTGTTGTGCCCTTCCAGAATGTGCTTTACAATAGCAAGGCCAAGCCCGGTCCCTCCTTTCTCCCGACTTCTGCTTTTATCAATTCTATAAAAACGCTCAAATATCCTTGTGAGGTGCTGCGGTTCTATCCCATCGCCCGTATCGGAAATAAACGTTGTTACATTCTTCTTGCCTACATCAAAAGTGATAGTCACTTCTCCATGATTTGTATAGTTAACAGCATTGGACACAAGGTTTGTTACTACCTGGGTAATCCGTTGCCAGTCGGCATACACGCTTACTTTTTGATGATGATCGGTTAGCAATTTTAGTTTGAGACCCTTCTTTTCAGCTTTGTCTTCAAACTGTTCTATAACTTCTGCACATAATTTGTTCAGATCGATGTGTTCAAAGCGCATCTTAATATCACCCGTCTCAATCTGCGAAAGCGTGAGTAAATCCTGAACGAGGATATCCAATCCATCTAAACTTTTGGCCGCCTTTTTTAAAAACTTAGTGCGAACATTTTTATCATTGACCGCACCATCCAGCAACGTATGGACAAACCCCTGGGCTGCGAAGATCGGGGTTTTTAACTCGTGCGAAACATCGGCAATAAATTCCTTACGGAAGGCTTCTAACTTTTTTAGCTCATCAACTTCTTTTTGCTT
>CAZNRJ010000578.1:0-1843 GCA_964574945.1 uncultured Ohtaekwangia sp.
CTTTGTCGTACTCACTTTCCAAAGCAGTAATCGCACCCGCATATTCCGTCTGCATCGCTTTGTCCTTAAGCGATTGGTTATGAAAAACGGGTGCCTGATGGAATTGATAAAATACAAATACAAGAATGCCTATGTAAAGAATGATGAATTGCATGGGCACTTTGAGCAAGCCATTAAACAGCAGGCCCAACCTGCTTTCGGCAACTGACTTGCCCCCTAAATACCTGCCTACCTGCGATTGATCTGCTCCGAAATAAGACATAAACAAAAACAATCCGCCAATTAAGCCGGACCAAATATTGTAGCGCTCGGTTAAATCAAACGAGACATCCACCAGGTTCATTTTGCCCATCACACCGGCCAGTTGAAATGCTTCTGTGAACGAAATGTTTTTTGGCAGCTTATAAAAAGCAGTTAACCCGGCAATGACCATACCCGCCATGATAATGGTGAGCTGATACTTTTGGGTCATGCTCACTGCCCTGGTTCCGCCACTTACGGTGTAAATCATTACCAACGATCCAATGAAAATGGTGGTGAGGTTAATGTTCCAATCCAATATGGTAGACAGGATTAATGACGGTGCATAAATGGTAATCCCAACTGACAGGCCGCGAAGCATTAAAAAGAAAAATGCTGCAAGCGATCGCGTCTTCAAATCAAAGCGGGTTTCTAAGTATTCATACGCGGTGTAGACTTTTAGCCTATGATAAAGCGGAACGGCTGTAACACTCAGGATAACCATAGCCAATGGCAAGCCGAAATAGAACTGAAGAAACCGCATTCCATCTTCATAAGCCTGCCCGGGTGTTGATAAAAAAGTAATCGCGCTGGCTTGTGTAGCCATAATAGATAAGCAAACATTCCACCAGGGCAAACTTTTATTTCCTAAAAGATAGCCTTCAATGTTTTTGCTTCCACGGCCTTTTAGTGTGCCATACGTAACAATCAGCGCCAGGGTAACAAATAAGATTATCCAGTCGATTGAATTCATCGGAAAGAATTTGTTATGAGTGAATAAACAATGATCTGTATCGCCAATACAATCATAACAAACCAATACCAGCTACTCCATTTCGAAAATACGGGTGGCTTTTCTTCCTGCTCTTCAGCCATCATTTCTTTGCTTTAATTTTTTCGTTTGATGACGACTTTAATTTTTTCAATGAAACCAGGTTAGCGAATAGTTTATAAGCACCGGGCACGCCATCCGGTAATTCCCTGAAAAAAGAAAGCCCCGTATACACATAATGCCCTTCGCCATACCGGGCAATCAATAAACTGCCGTTTCGCGCAGGCTCGCCCTTGTCATTCATGGAAAGCAACGCATCAAAAGATTCGCTCCACTCATTTGGAAAATATAAGCCCCGCTCCTGAATCCACCCATCAAAATCTTTGCTGGTAATTTTGTTTGGATAGTTTAGTGCCGGATGATCAGGTTTTAAAATCCGTACCTCACTATCCTCTTGCGTTACACGATCGCGCGAAAGCGTGAGCGGGTATGGCGAGAATTTATTTTTATCCATCTCTATATCATGGTTGGTGTTGTATTGAACAACCATCGTTCCACCGCTCTTAACATAATCAAGCAGAGTGGGCATGATAAAACCGATGCGTTCATTGGTATTCAAGGCACGAATGCCTAACACCACGGCATCCACCCGTTTTAGATTGGAAGCTGTAACTTCTTCATTTTTCATTTCCCAAACTTCGTACCCAAGGTTTCTTAAACTGGCAGGAATGTCGTCACCGGCACCTTTTATATACCCGATAACGGAACCTTCTTTATTTATGTTAACCCGCAATGCTCTTGCTTTGGCTTCGGGTTGAAGGGTTTGAATGG
>CAZNRJ010000579.1:0-1837 GCA_964574945.1 uncultured Ohtaekwangia sp.
TGGCGCATTCCTTTACGGGAGAGTAGCTTAATTTTTGGCCCCGGCCTTGTGGCTTATCGGGAGCAGTGATTACGGCCACTACATCGAATTTATTTTCTACTAATATTTCAAGCGCAGGCACAGCAAACTCAGGAGTGCCCATAAAAATTATTTTTAGATTATTTTGATTCATAGTGATATCAGAAAGAGTTCGGCAAATTGAGAGGCTTACTCTCAATTTGAAGAATTATCCTAGTTCGTTAATTAAATAATTGATTGAAACGGCCATTGTATCTTTGTTAATTGGGAATACCGTATCAATAGGGCTCACCACAAACGCTTCTTTTATTTTTAAATCATTGAGAAGATAATAGAATCCTTTGCTTACAGTTGGTGCCTTTGATAATTTGCATTCGACTGCAACAAGCCGTTTACCCTTTTTAAGGATAAAATCAATTTCTGCCTGATCAGCTGTAGAGGCATAGAAAAATTCCCAGTCAGTCAATGAATTCATTAACTGGCTCAACACAAATCCTTCCCATGAAAAACCCGCTACCGGATGAGTCAATAGATCATTCATGCTTGATATGTTAAGTAATGCATGTAATAACCCACTATCAGTAATGTATATTTTAGAGCTTCGTTTTAAACGCTTATCAATATTTGCATAAAAAGGCTCAATTTTTTTTAACATATATGTGTTTACCATTACGTCTACATAATGCTTTACCGTGGGGTGGGTAATACCCAATGAATTACCAAGACCTGATAAATTAAGAGATTGGCCATGTAGGTGTGCGCACATCATCCAAAACCTGCGCATATTTTCAGGGGCTACCCCAACTCCGAAAGCTGAAAGATCCCGTTCTAGAAAAGTGCGGATAAAGTTTTTTCGCCATACTAAACTTAGCCCTTCTTGCTTGGCTAAGATGCTGCGGGGGAAACCACCGCGAATCCATAATTTTTGTAACGTGAGTTTTGGTAAAACAATCGCTTCTTGCAATGAAAATGGACCTAATTCAGTATAAACAATCCGTCCGGCAAGGGTTTCGGATGATTGCCTCAACAGTTCTGGGCTAGCAGATCCTAACAATAAAAATTGTCCATTCTTTTTATTTCTGTCAATAATGCTGCGAAGTGTCCGG
Source organism: uncultured Ohtaekwangia sp. (assembly GCA_964574945.1). GTDB lineage: Bacteria > Bacteroidota > Bacteroidia > Cytophagales > Cyclobacteriaceae > ELB16-189. Next base: position 1,125 of record CAZNRJ010000579.1, read on the forward strand.
AACAATTCGGGCATAAACTGAACTTCATCGAAGCAAACCAATTTCCCTTTTAACGGTGATAAAAAGAGCGATGGATCAGTCAACTTAGCGCGATCATCAGGATTTTCAAGATCGAGGTAAACAGCACCTTTTATAGTGCCTATGATTGCTTTCGCTAGCGTAGACTTTCCACATTGACGTGGCCCGGTAATGGCCACTGCGGGAAAGTGCCTCAGGTAGGTGCGAATCTCTTTTTCTTTGTTGCGAAGCAGTAACATTTGGCAAATATACCAAAATAACAAACCCCGCAAATTGAAAGCCTGACTTTCAATTTGCGGGGTTCTAATAAACCGCAAAAATGTTAATCCCTCAGGTTTTTTCGGAGATATTTTTTGCAGATCGGGCATTCAGTCCATACATGGCCTCGTGCCGGGCAATATTCGCGGCCAAAATAAATTATTTGCAAATGTGCTTTGTTCCATTTTTCTTCCGGGATCAATCGCTTTAAATCATGTTCAGTTTGCTCTACACTTTTTCCATTGGTTAACCCCCAACGGTAAGCGAGCCTGTGAATATGTGTGTCTACAGGAAACGCAGGAACTCCAAACCATTGTGTCATTACCACCGAAGCTGTTTTATGACCTACGGCTGGAAGTTCTTCTAAATCTTTGAAGGTGCCAGGAACCTGTCCGTTGTGCTTATCGATTAAGATTTTTGAGAGCCCATATATTCCT
>CAZNRJ010000580.1:0-1833 GCA_964574945.1 uncultured Ohtaekwangia sp.
GGGGTTGGATGGTTTGTTGACTCGTGCCGTTCCTGTCCAAGTTGTAAGGCCGGTAATGAACAATATTGTGACAGCGGTATGACGGGCACCTACAATAGTTATGACAAGGATGGTAAAACCCCTACGCAAGGAGGCTATTCAAATTTCATTGTGGTGGATGAGAACTATACGTTAAAAATTTCTGATAAGCTTCCGCTGAATGCAGTTGCTCCATTATTGTGCGCAGGCATTACAACCTATTCGCCATTAATGCATTGGAAGGTGGGCAAGGGACAAAAAGTTGCCATCGTTGGGTTGGGCGGACTTGGGCACATGGGCGTTAAGCTGGCGGTATCGTTAGGGGCAGAAGTTACAGTATTGAGTACTTCTGCAAGTAAAGAGAAAGATGCACTTGCCCTGGGTGCTCATCATTTTATAATTACAAAAGATGAAGCAGCAGTAAAGAAAGCACGCAATAGTTTTGATTTTATGTTGGATACGGTTTCGGGTGATCACGATCTGAATCAATACCTCAGTATGGTTAAGCTTGATGGCGCCTTGGTGATGGTTGGGCTACCACCTGAAGCATTGCCGGTAGATGCATTCAGCCTGATACCAAAACGAAAAACGCTGGCCGGTTCAATGATTGGTGGCATTCGCGAAACCCAGGAAATGCTTGATTACTGTGCCACGCACAACATTGTTTCTGATATTGAAGTGATTGCCATAAAAGATATTGAAGCTGCTTATGTGCGAATGATGAAGGGTGATGTTAGGTATCGCTTTGTGATTGATATGGCAACGTTGTAAATGATTTACCGCTAAGGCACAATGAAAGTTACACTTCAATAACCAAAATTCCTTCTTTACTATTATCAAGTTGATCCATTAAAATACCCTTTGAATTCCAAGTAGAGGTTTTACCCGCACAAAGCTGGCCATCTGATATGCCTACGCAGTTCGACATTAACACGGTCATTCCATAGTTGCTTGCAATGGTAGTGAGTCTTTGCAAGGCTTTTTCAATTCCTCTTTCAAATTTGGCAACACTGGCGATATAGACCGTTGCGCCATTTTTATGCGCTCGTTCTACATGTTCCTCTATTGAGATTTCGTAACAGATCGCCAAGGCAATGTTTGTGTTCTTGATCTTTAAGCATGGAAAATTTTCGCCAGCAACAAAGAACTCTTCTTCATCGGCATGAAGGTATTTTTTGGAGTAGACCTTCCGTGCTTGATTCGGCTGAAAAAGGATCATGCTAATGCTTATACCGGAATCATTTTGAGTGGGTGCACCCACGCCAATGGTTATATCATGGGCATCGCTGAGAATTTGAAAATCATCAAGACGACTATCTTCTTTTGATATGGCTAATTCCTTTGCGAGCGTGGGCTCATAACCCGTTAAAGATAATTCGGGAAAAATGATAAGATCAGCTTTTTGTTCAACAGCCTGGGCTATTAACTTTTTGTGATTTTCAATATTCAGTTGAATATCACCTTTAACAGGATGGGTTTGGGCTCCGCAGATTTTCATACGTCTGCTTTAATTTTTTGCAGCAAAATCGCAAAGGAATAATTAAATAGAGAAGTCAGCTAAAGTAATGGTTTGAACAACTCCAGATTAGTACTTCGTAAATCTAAATTCGTACTTTAAATCACTTACTTTCTCTTTTTCACTTTTTCAGCAGCAGCGGCTATATTCTCTGAGCTCAATCCATACTTTTTAAGTAATTGGGTAGGGGTGCCGCTTTCGCCAAACGAATCATTCACGGCAACCATCTCAAGGGGAGAAGGATTGAAACGGCTTAGCACTTGAGCAATACTATCACCTAAGCCACCATTGATCTGGTG
>CAZNRJ010000581.1:0-1832 GCA_964574945.1 uncultured Ohtaekwangia sp.
GTCTTTCTATTGGTTATTGCCTGTATCAATTTCATGAACCTGAGCACCGCCCGAAGTGAGAAGCGTGCCAAAGAGGTGGGGATGCGCAAAGTAGTGGGTGCTTTCAGGAGTTCGCTGGTACACCAGTTCCTGATAGAATCATTGCTCATGAGCCTGCTGGCACTTGTCTTTGCCATTATATTCATTCAACTCTCCCTTCCTGCTTTCAATCAGCTTACGAACAAATCGCTGTCCCTTCAACAGATCCCTTATGTTTATGCGTGGATGGCAGCGTTGGCGATCGCAACCGGATTTTTAGCGGGTGTGTATCCTGCTTTATACCTTTCTTCGTTCAAGCCCATATTTGTTCTTAAAGGAAAGCTGATGAATACTATCTCCGTGGTAGCGATCCGCAAAGGACTGGTAATCTTTCAATTTACTGTTTCAATCACCTTGATCCTGGGCACTATACTTATCAGCCAGCAAATGAATTACCTGGGTTCTCAAAACCTGGGGTTTGACAGAAATCAAAAGATCGTCCTTCCCATTCAAACGAGCGAATCGAATAACAATGCCATGCTGTTAAAAAATGAGATACTGAACAATGCGCAAGTTATCTCAGCCACTCATGCGGGCACATACCCGGGAATTGAGAATCTTATGGATATGCTTTTCTATGCCGAAGGCAAAAGCGTAAACGACATCGTAGATGTTATATTGGCAATGGCAGGAAACGATTATATAGAAACATTGGGTATTGAACTTTTGAACGGGCGATCCTTTGACAAGGAGTCTGCAAAAGATTCTGCCGCGGTGGTGCTGAATGAGACTGCCGTAAAACAATTGGGCTATACCACAGAAGATGCGGTTGGCAGGAACATTTATTTTGAATGGCAGAATAAAAAATTTACCATGAATGTAGTTGGTGTTGTGAAGGACTATCACTTTCAAAGCCTCCACCAGGGAATCAAACCTCTGGCGATAACAGCTTCCTCATTTTTCGGGACCCAGAACAGCTATCTTATTGTCAATGTAAATAGCAACGACTATCCCGGCCTGATAGCGTCATTTGAGAAAAGCTGGGCTAAGATTAATCCTGACTCGCCTTTCGCTTATTCATTTCTGGATCAGGACTTTCAGAAGAACTATGAAAAGGACGGACGTACTTCCCGGCTGATCCTGTATTTTACGCTCATCGGTATCGTGATTGCCTGTCTCGGACTGTTTGGCCTGGCAACCTTTACGGCCGAACAGCGCATTAAGGAAATAGGTGTTCGAAAAGTGTTAGGGGCAAGCGTGCTGCAAATTGTAACACTGCTTTCCGGGGATTTTTTGAAATTGGTAGTTGCTTCTATCGTGCTGGCCACGCCCATTGCTTATTACGTGATGCATGCGTGGCTTCAGGGCTTTGCCTATCACATCGATATTAAATGGTGGGTATTTCTTGTTGGCGGTTTGACAGCCGCATTGATTGCCTTGTTTACGGTAAGTTTCCAGGCAGTAAAAGCAGCTATGAGCAATCCGGTGAACAGCCTTCGCTCAGAATGAGCTACGGCAGTCAGGAGAGTTTGAGAAGCGAATAAATCAGTTGACAACAGGCAATTGACAATAGGCAAAGTAACAGCCAATGAAACTGCACACGTTGTCAATTGATGATTTGTCACTAGTGTCCCGTTAAAAAATTTGCACTTGAGTCTAATTGATTGATTATCATGATTGCTGCGTCAAATTTTAATGGTGACGATTTGAAATCAGTTTTAAGAAATAAAAATTCTAAAGCTTCGATTTTGACTTATTCTATGAATTTCATGATGATAAATTCTATGTATTTTATTTTAACAGGACACTAGTGA
>CAZNRJ010000582.1:0-1826 GCA_964574945.1 uncultured Ohtaekwangia sp.
TTGGCTTTCTACCTGAATCGATATCGGGCCGCTGCTCTCATCACTATTGCCAACCTGATTTTTTGGCTTGCCGCCAGCAGGCACATTCTCAATTTATGGCGCGACCATATTAACGCGTTTAAAACTCTTTGGCTTATTGGTGGTGCATTATTGATTTTAGCTACTCAGGGCAATTATCAAAAGCACCAAAAGAAAGTGATTTGGATTAATCTCATTATTCTCTTTTTGTTTTTTGTTGACTGCGGCATTGCTCATTTTCAATATGCAGGTTTTGTTCAGACGCTGATCCCTGAATTTATTCCGTTCCCCTTATTCCTCACTTATTTTACCGGGGCAACTTTAATACTGGGAGGCATTGGTTTGTTGATACCACAGACCCAAAAATTAGCGGCCCTGCTTTCCGCAATTCAGGTTGCCGGATGGTTCATTTTACTCCATATACCCAGGGCGCTAACGATACAGGGCGATGAGTGGATAGGCGTTGGCGAGTCGCTGGCTGTTTCCGGAATTTGTTTTATGCTTTATAGTAAGCTTCTTGAAAAAGAAATTAAAGTTTAAAATAACTGGACTTGCGCATAACAGGCGTCAAGACACCTTAAAGGTGTCAGACGCCTTTAAATTAATTTCTGATGTTTGTTTCAGTTTTTCAGTTTTGGAATCGTATGGCATTAGTGAGCAGGAATATCTGCTGTAAAGAAATGGCATATAAAACCTATTCTACTGTTTGAACTTCGCTGATTTGAAGCACAGGTTTAATATTTGTGTAGTTAGGAACATCTGCCCTAAGTTTTTCCGCGTTTGGTCCCATCGCATTCTGAAAAGAGGCCATGGAATCAAAGAAAAAGTATCCGATTGCCACATATAGAAGACGCTCATCGGGTGCTGCATTGGCTATCCCTTTGTCAATTGACATAGCTTTCAAATCATCACCGAATAAACTTGCAGCCATCGGCATGTGTTTGGTGGAATAATAATCCATGTCGAATGTTTTGCCTTCTCCATTGGGATAGAAGATGGCAACTTTAATCATGCCCTTTTTAATTTTAGAATTACCGGTCGGGTTATTTTGCTGACAACCGGATAAAAGCCCGAGTACGATTAGGAGTACACTAAATTTTGTTTTCATATTGTTTGGTTTATTATCAAGTCATGTTTGAAAGTATGGCTTTCCGCTATCTGCGATTTTTTCTTTATCCCCCAATTTAATAGACCGTGTTTTTCAGATTGCTGTTACCGTTGCTGTTTTCATTATCAGATGTATTGTCTTTTTTACAAGATGCGATGAACATTGTAATCGCTATAATGCAGAGTGCTGCTCTTTTCATAATCATTTGTTTTTTATAATTTACATCAAATTAGTTTATGTTTTCCTCTTTTTAGTCCGCTTGTCGGGCGGTTGCGTTCGTTACACTTGATATCGTTTGGCTATTTGCAGTGGCTGGCTTATGAGAACGTGCCTGTCCACCGTAACCGAACGCAATAGCGAAGGTAAAACTTTTATACTTACTCATCACCCGCCATTGGTTATTGCTTTTTGTTGGGTGCCGCTTACTGTCCACTTTTAGATTTGTCGTAATTGTTTGCCTTTACAACCTAACCGGGGAAGAAATAAAAATCATTGAAGTCCAATAATTTACGAACCCTACAAACACCGTGAATTTGTGTAAAAAAAATATACTTTTCACGGTATTCTGCTTACTGTTTATTTATTTTTTGGTTCGTGGGACACCATAGTCGTTAACTTAAGGTAAAATTTTTACATGTCATCCCTACGGGATTTTAGTTCATTTTTCTTCTTTGTTTACCGACATGTCGTCCCTGACGGG
>CAZNRJ010000583.1:0-1823 GCA_964574945.1 uncultured Ohtaekwangia sp.
TTGGATGGCCTTGCACATGATGCTGATTTTTTACCACCCACTTGCCATTAATGATTGCACCAGCCATCTGACTCGAGTTAAGGCGTCAAGACACCTTTGAGGTGTCAGACGCCTATCTAAAGCAAAGTCTAAAAGAAATTGTTTCAAGGTCAAAGAGGTGTGAGTTATCGATTCTTCAGTTTTTTCATCGCTTGTGAAAAAGCCATTTTGATTGGATGGCCTTGCACATGATGCTGATTTTTTACCACCCACTTGCCATTAATGATCGTTCCGGCAATCCGGCTGGAGTCGGACGTAAATAGAATCGTGGCGAGCCTGTTCTTTTCCGATGTTTCCGCAAGCAAGTGCGACCCGGAATTATAAACTACTGCATCAAACGGTTTTCCGGTTTCAAAATGGTTTTCCGGTTTCAATCCCATAGCCCTTCTGCCGGAAATTACTTCTTCATGAATCATATAAGAAGCTGCATCGCCTTCAAAGGTATTGCGCTGGTTTGTTACCAATCGTTGCCGGTAATCAATCATCCGAAACTCTTCCATAGGGCTTAGGCCGATATGGCTATCCGTACCGATGCACCAGCGTCCGCCCTGTTTAACATACTCCTTCATTCGAAAAATTCCATCACCCAGGTTCCCTTCCGTGGAAGGACACAACACAACAGTGGCCCCGGATTTTGCCAACGATGCGAGTTCATTGTTATCCAAATGTGTGGAGTGAACCAAATTAAACCGCGCGTTAACTTCCATGTTTTCCAAAAGCCATTGCATGGGTCGCTTGCCGCAATAGGCAAGACAATCCGCAATCTCCTTTTTCTGTTCGGCTACATGAAGGTGAAAAGGCAAATCGGTCGGTGCGTTATTGTATGTAGTTTTTATGTCTTGCAAGTCAACTGCGCGTAGGGAATGAACGCTGAACCCTAATGAAGCATTCTCATTATTCTCAACAACTTTTTTTGAAGCTTCCAATAGATTAAAGTAATCATCAACTGATTTCGAGATAAATCTCTTTTGTCTTTCCTGCGGTGGCAAACCAAAGCCTCCTTTCTGATAAAAGACCGGGATCAATGTAATTTTTATTCCGGCACGTTGGGCAGCAGCCACCATGCGGGCTCCCATCTCTGCCAGGTTATCATAAGGCTTTCCATTCTTATCGTGATGCAGGTAATGAAACTCAGCCACATGCGTATAGCCCACACGCACCATTTCCGCATACAACATGGCAGCAATTGCTTCTGCCTGATCCGGATCTACCGACAGTGCGCATTCATACATCGCCTCGCGCCAGGTCCAGAAATCATCCTGGGTTCCTGCTGCATGATTTTCTGCAAGCCCTGCCATCGCATATTGAAAGGCATGTGAATGCGCATTTTGAAAACCGGGCAGTGCAAATCCCTGGACAGATTCAAGTGCAATTGCTTCACGTGGTGGTTGGTTCGATAAATAACCAATGCATCCCTTTTCATCCACACCCACATAAGCAGGCGAAAGCCAGCCTTCTTTTTGAAGCAGGGAATTGAAGTGGAAGAATTTTAATCCCTCACCCCTGCCCCTCTCCCCGGACACCCTTCTCCCTGCCTTTGCCAAGTCTCCCTTCATACGGCTCTTCCTGTTTTATCACAAATGTATTCACTACACTATGGACATACCAACTTCCAGTGTGCGCGAGGCCCCACGAAACCAAACGTATTTTGAAAACTAAACTACAAATTTACACTGAACCCCGTCATTGATTATGCACTTTGTGCTTGTTGCACGACTACCATTTTCCAATGTTGTTCACTTTATTGCCTTCGAATTCATTCAAATTTTAAAGGTTGTTTTTTA
>CAZNRJ010000584.1:0-1822 GCA_964574945.1 uncultured Ohtaekwangia sp.
ACCACATTAAACAATCCCACATCGGATTGAAAGCGGGTAACGATGCGGTACAAATCATCACCTCTTTGGTGATGCTTGTCGTAGCTTACTTCGTCTTGTATATACAAGGTCAGCAGCAGGCAACAGGCTACACCGAGCGCCAGCCCGAATATGTTGATGGCTGAGTATACCCTGTTACGAACAATGTTTCGAAGGGCGATTTTAAAGTAGTTAAACAGCATGGGCTTTGGGATTTGGTGATTCCGGGTACTCGATTTTATCTCCTCAGTCCTCCTCGAATAACCAATTCAGTGCCAACCCCAAAAGGGTGTTTCTGCCCAAAATACCCTGCTTTTAAAAAATGGAAAATCCATTTGCGAACGAAACCGTCCGCAATCGATCAATCGATGTGTCCGTGGTAACGCAATTCCTTTTCCCGCTCGAGGTCTTCTTTCTCGCGTTTGATCCTCACCTTGGCCGCAGGGCCAACCATAATCGGTACACTTTCTACTTCTACATTGGCCAGTTCCAGCCCGTACATTTCTTCGGTGGTAAGGCTATGGCCTTTAATGAACCGGTAACCTTGAATGATCAAGTTATCGAAGGAAGATATCTCGCTGTCAACCGATGCCAATGAGTGAAGCATGACGAATTTAAAGTCGGCAGGCATGCTGTGCTTGCGCAAAGAATCGTAGTGACTTACTAAATCAATTTCCGCATTCTCGGCCATGTCGTGCAAAATTTTATTGAACAACAAATTCACCCGATGGTCAGATTTAAAACCTAATTTGATCCGTATAAAAAAACATTTTTTAGGAATGATGGTATCCACCGAATATTTGGATGTGTACGGGCTATCTACCGTATCCACATGTACAAACCAATAGGCATCGGCCCGCTTGGGTCTCTTTTTAAAAATGGAGTAGATGATATTCGAATCAATGTAGCGTTTGCTGTTAGCTACTGCCATATAAACCAAGTTGGTTGCTTCCTTAGGAACAGAGGTGTCGGCTTGCAAATCCTGGATGAGGGGAATGTAATGTTTTAAATCCACAAACTCGGTATGCCGGTCCCTGAGATTGCGGGCCCGCAAAAGAATATACATCATCAAAAAGAACAATAATGCGATGGTGAATGAAAACCAGCCGCCATGCGAAAACTTGCTGAGGTTGGAAACGAGGAATGCGCCTTCGATAGAAAAAAATGCAAGGGCCATTACAGAAGACCGGACAGTAGATTTTTTAGATGTAGAGAAATAATATACCAGCAACACGGTAGTCATCAGCATATCAATGGTTATGGCCAGCCCATAAGCGCCTTCCATTGCCCGCGACTCCTTGAAAAACAGCACCACCGCAATACAACCAAACATCAGTATCCAGTTTATAGCGGGAATATATATTTGTCCTTTTAGCTGGCTGGGATACCGCACGCGTGTGGCCGGCCACAGCTTGAGCTTCATGGCTTCGTTTACCAAAGTAAAAGCACCGGAAATTAATCCCTGGCTGGCGATGGTAGCGGCAAAAGTAGCGAACAGCACACCAGCGAACAGGAGTGGCTGCGGCATGATTTCGAAGAATGGTATGGCCGCTCCCAGTGTGGAGCCTTCATGATTCAGCAACCATGCACCCTGGCCAAAGTAGCTGAGCAGTAAACATACTTTTACAAATGTCCAGCCTATCCGGATGTTTGATTTTCCGCAATGCCCCAGGTCAGAATACAGGGCCTCGGCCCCCGTAGTACATAAAAAAACTGCGCCTAAAATCCAGAACCCGCCCGGGTATTTTACCAACAAATCGTAAGCATAGACCGGGTTCAGCGCTTTTAGTACCTGGAAGTTTCC
>CAZNRJ010000585.1:0-1814 GCA_964574945.1 uncultured Ohtaekwangia sp.
CAATCCTGGTACTAGCGGTGGTGCGCTCGTAAATAAAAATGGTGAGCTGGGGGGCATCAACACGGCTATCTTATCGCGCACAGGCTCTTATACGGGGTATGCGTTTGCGGTGCCTGTTGACATTGTAAAAAAATCAGTAGACGATCTCATTAAATATGGCACGCCTCAAAAGGCTTTTTTTGGCGGCAGCGTAATAGAGTATGATTACCTCAATGCAAAAAAATACGGCTTGAATGCCGATGTAAAAGAATTCAGGGGAGTATTAGTTGGCAAAGTGGATCAAAAGGGCGCTGCCGATAATGCCGGATTACAAGAAGGGGACATCATTACTAAAATAAATAATATAGAAATTGACAGTGAGAGCGCTTTTGAAGAAGAATTAAGTTATCGCTACCCGGGTGACAAAATTACCGTGACCTACCTTCGCAACAACAAAGCAAGCACGGCATCGCTCATGTTGTTGAATAAAAATGGAGACGTTAGCCTGATCAAAAGAAAAATCTACAGCAACGATGTGTTGGGTGCAAACTTAGAAGCAGTTGACTATGGCGTAAAAGTATTTAAAATCCAGAATGGCCTTTTCAAACAAATGGGCTTGCCTGAAAATTATACCATCATTCAAATTAACCGCAAGCAAGTAAAGAACCCGGAAGACGTAATTGAATTCTTTACCTCCTATAAAGGCCGGGTGCACCTGTATGGCTTAAATGGAAACAAGCAACAGTCGCAACTTTCGTTTTATCTGCAATAATTTGGAGTTAGTCGTCTGGCCACGTTGAGTGGCCTTGACGACTTGATGCCACAAAGGAATTAACTTCCCGTCATGCGCGACTTGAACTTTTTAGTCAGGTCTTCAACGCTGTTCTTGAAGTTTGCATCGGTCTTCATCATGTCTTCAACCGACTCCAGGGCATGAATCACCGTGCTATGGTCACGACCACCAAAGTTTCCGCCAATCAAAGCTAACGTAAGCTGTGTATAGCGCTTGCAAAAATACATGGCCACCTGGCGTGGAATAACGATTTCACGCTTTTTCACCTTGCTCTTCATCTGTTCAAGGCTCACTTTAAAATAATCAGCAACCGTCTTCTGGATAAAATCCACACTCACATCCGACTGAATCTCCTTCACAATGTTCTTCAGCACTTCCTTGGCAAGTTCCAGGTCAATTTCTTTTTTCAACAACGTAGCATGGAAAAGTAATGAGTTTAAAACCCCTTCCATATCACGTAAGTTGGTATCTACGCTATAGGCTAAATATTCAGCTACTTCGGTTGGGATTTCAATTCCGTCCGATTGCATTTTGTTGTGAATGATGGCCAGCTTGGTTTCGAAGTCCGGCTCTTGTAAATCGGCTGTAAGTCCCCATTTGAAACGCGAAAGCAATCGCTCCTGAAACCCTTTCAAATCGCGCGGAGGACAATCGCTTGTCATGATAATTTGCTTGCCGGATTGATGAAGCTGGTTGAAGATGTGGAAAAACATTTCCTGTGTTTTTTCACGTCCGGCCAAAAACTGAACATCATCCAGGATAAGCAAGTCTACCTGCAAATAATAGTTTTGAAACTCCTGGATTTTATGGTTTTGCAAGGCATTCAAAAACTGGCTGGTGAAATCATTTTGATCTACATACAAAACAATCTTTTCGGGCAGGTTCTTTTTTATCTCATTGCCAATAGCCTGCACGAGGTGCGTTTTGCCAACACCCACGCCTCCATAAAGCATCAATGGATTGAATGAAGTTGTGCCGGGCTTCTTCGCAACTGCCACACCTGCCGATCGCGCTAAGCGATTACAATCACCTTCAACAAAAT
>CAZNRJ010000586.1:0-1787 GCA_964574945.1 uncultured Ohtaekwangia sp.
GTTCGCACGTTGCCGCGTATGAAGGTGTACTTTATCCGGATTATTATAGAGGAATTGATTTGAAAGTATATTCCCAGGGCAGCCATGTAAAGTATGATTTCAATGTAGCCGCAGGGGTTGATCCTTCTCAAATTAAATTTAAATACTCTGGTGCGGATCAGCTAACTATGGAACAGGGTGACCTTGTTGTGACTGCTTCTAAGTTTACTTTCTATGAGAAGAAACCTGTTGCTTACCAGGTTATTAACGGTGAGAAATATTATGTGAAGTGTAACTATGTGCTGCATGATAACGAAGTAAGCTTTCAATTTCCTGAATCGTACGATGCCTGCTTTCCATTGGTGATCGATCCGCTTTTGATTTTCTCTACCTATTCAGGGTCAACCGCTGATAACTGGGGCAGTACCGCTACACCCGGTGAGCATGGTACACTTTATTCGGCTGGCGTAACAAACCGGGACCTTGGAGGAATGTTCCCGACAACAGTAGGCGCTTTCCAGGTTAACTATGGCGGCCTTTATGATGTTGGCATTTTAAAGTACGACTCTACAGGTAAGCATTTGCTGTATGCATCGCACCTGGGCGGAAGCGGTAGCGAATCTGCGCACAGTTTGGTTATCAATTCTCAAAATGAATTATTAGTGCTTGGCACAACCAGCTCAACTAATTTCCCAACAACGTTCGGGGCCATTGACAATTCGTTTAACGGAGGAACCAGTGAGTTTAATGTGATCTCTTATAGCGGTGGATCGGATTTGTTTATCGCAAAAATCAACGCCAATGGTGGCCAGCTCATGGCAAGTACATACTTAGGTGGATCAGCAAATGATGGCATGAATCCAAATGCAAGTAAACTTGTTGCCAACTATGGCGATCAATTGCGCGGAGATATAATAACCGATTCGGAGGGAAATGTTTATGTGAGTTCGGTTACGCAATCACCAAACTTTCCGGTTGTTAATAGTTTTGGGCTAAGCTATTCGGGCGGACTATCCGATGCCCTTGTTCTAAAAGTAAATTCTTCCCTTACTCAACTTATGTGGGCAGCCTTTGTCGGGGGTTCGGGTGAAGATGCATCGCATACAATTAAATTGGACCAGGCAGGCAATTTATTTGTTGGGGGCGGAACAGCCAGCCTGAATTTTACAACTACAGTCGATGCTTACCAAGCATCTCATGCCGGGGCAGTTGATGGTTGGATGGCAAAATTGAAAAGTGATGGCAGTGGAATACTGTCGGCTACCCTTACGGGTACAAATCAATTTGACCAGGTTTATTTTTTGGATTTGAATAATGCCGGGGATGTGTATGTATATGGCCAAACAGCGGGTGCTTCATTTCCTATTACAGCCGGGGTTTATAAGAATGCAAACAGCGGCCAGTTTTTACAGAAGTTCAGTAACGATCTCACCACGTTAAATTTTTCTACCGTATTTGGCAGTGGCACGCCCATTCCAAATATTTCGCCCACTGCTTTTTTGGTAAACGACTGTAATAATATTTATATGTCGGGGTGGGGTGGCCCACTCAATTCTGCATTGGGTTTTTGGAGTAGTTCCACTGCGGGAATGCCCATTACATTTGATGGTTATCAAAAAACAACCAGTGGTTCCGACTTTTATTTTATTGTGCTTACGGATGACGCAACAGAACTTTTGTATGCCACCTACCTGGGTGGAAATTTATCGAAAACCCATGTGGATGGGGGAACAAGCCGGTTTGATAAAGGCGGAATTGTGTACCATGCAGTATGCTCAGGCTGCCAGGCATTTAATCCTTCGGGTGCA
>CAZNRJ010000587.1:0-1772 GCA_964574945.1 uncultured Ohtaekwangia sp.
AAATTGATAACTTTTGTACCATTGGCGGGAATTGAAATAGGGTAGCGTAACGAGGCGGAGATTCCCTTACCGGAATAGTGGGTTGTCCCTTCCTGGTGATCCAACGGATTTTCATCAGCGCCAAACAAAACGAACCATGTGTTGATACTATCCTTCGCGAGCCAAAGATTCAATTCATTTTTATAAATCGCTTTGTCTTTGCTATCAATCATGTTTGTTTGCTCACCCAGCCAGGTAGGTCTTAAATCAGTATGCCCGGTAAATTGCAGGGTGAGATTTTGTTTTGCAGTCGTTGGATTGGTGAGTATGTATTGAACAACCATTCCCTCTTTATGATCGGGCACGAATTGCCACCGTTCAACCCGAAGATTTTGTTCTTTCAAAAAGTAAAGATGTTTATTGGCAAACGGATAGTTAACAAATGTATCGGCATGATCAAGCCTTACGGTCTTGTCATTCCAACTTAATTCAGCATCAAAGCCATCCATCAGTTTGATGGGATGATCCCAAATGCCACCCATTTCACCTTTTATATGCCAGCCGAGTTCAGGAAAAGTTCCATCCTGATGACCCACCAGGTAAACACGATCACCAGCTGTTATAAAAGGAGAGTTTAGGTAATTGTTTTTACCGGCAATTGAGGGTGTTCCATCAACCAAACTTCTGAAGTCAGTTTTTTTGGGCTGACTGCAAGCGATGAAGAGAAGTGCAAGAAGAAATGGTAGTCGATTCATTGTTCAATATACTGCTATGTTTGAAATTACCGGGCACGCTTTAGCTTCAATGATGTTAATCCTTACTTTATCCGTTTCTACCGGATCAAGTTTTAAAATTCTCTTATAACCAATCGTTGTTGCCTCAGCAATTTCTACCCAACTGTTGTTTTGGTTCACTTCAATGGTGAAAGATTTTACGCGTTGTCCTAACCGGATATCTTCCTGAAGTAGCATGTACTTTATAGTTTTGGTTTCACCCAAATCAATTTCAATACTTCCGGTCAGCGTTTCATCAGCGGTGCTCCAATAGGTATTCGGATTATTGTCCGTAATGTTTGAGGGTGCATACTGCTTATAGCTTCCGCGATACGAACTTGCTGAAACTTTTTTATTCAACGCTAAGTCGGTTTTAAATTCGGAATCTAACAATTCGCGAAAGCCTTGTAAAGCACTAACATCATTTTCATGAACAAGTCCGCGCCTGTCAGGTGGAACATTTAATAGTAAGGTAGAACCTCTTCCAATGGAAGTGAGGTAGATATCAAAAAGTTGCCTGGGTGTTTTTACAAGGCTATCTTCTTCGGCATGATAGAACCAACCTTTGCGAATCGAAACATCTACTTCTGCCGGAATCCAGTGTGTTCCGTTTTCAGAACCTTCATTTAATAATTTTTCGATCCCGGCCTTGCCGGCATATAATGTATCAGGTGTAATGGTATTCCAATTGGTTTCACCGGCAACGCCACGTTCATTGCCTACCAAGCGCACACCAGGCCCGGCATCACTAAAGAAAAGGATATTGGGTTCCATGTCTCGCACCAATTGCAACGTAGTTGGCCAGTCGTAGTAAGTTGACCCGTTGATGCTTCGCTTCTCGCGCTTGCCTCCATAATAACCATCGCCACCATTGGCGCCATCAAACCACATTTCAAATATGGGTCCGTAGGTTGTAAACAATTCTGTTAACTGATTGCGATAATAGTTCAGGTAAGCAGGTGTTCCGTAGTCGGCATGATTGCGATCCCACGGAGACAGGTACACACCAAATTTCAATTC
>CAZNRJ010000588.1:0-1738 GCA_964574945.1 uncultured Ohtaekwangia sp.
AGACCTCTTTGAAAGCTTTGAAGCCATTTCAGCCAGTGGCGGTTTTCTGTGGCTGTAAATCCATTCGTCTATTTCTGATCTCCGGAAGTAGAGCGGCTTTTTTACGGGCTGGTAAAACGGTATCTTCCGCTGGCTGGTAAGCTTGTAGAGGTAACTGGTACTTACCTGCAGATAGCGTGCTAATTCACCAATAGTCATTAGCTCTTTCTGGGCGTTCAGGGTCTCCAGTTTCCTGAAGATTGATTTCAATAGTGGCAAATATTTATTCCCCATTTTCGGTAATTTTTAGATGCTTGGTAATTTTGCAATTGCTTCTTCTTTCATGGTTTCATTGACGCGGACATAGCGCTGTGTATTTACCAGTGAGGTATGCCCCAATAGCTTTGATGCGATGGAAACATCAACGCCATATGCTATGAGGTTTGTTCCGAATGTGTGCCTGGAGCTGTGCCACGTAAGATGCTTATCCAGTTCAGCATCTTTAGTCCATTTTTTCAGCCACTTCTGGCAGGCGGTATGAGAGGGCAGCGGAAATATCAGATCATCCGGATTCCCTCTTTCTGGTAAGAATTTTACGGCATCCGGACTTAATGGAATGATCAAAGGGACTTTTGTTTTTTGCTGAATAAGGTGGAGTTGATCACCAATGATATTTTTCCATGTTAATATCTTTACATCGCAATGTCGTAGTCCTGTACGGGTGCAGAACAAAAAAGCGTTCTTTACCATATTGTTGCCCAGTGGTGTATTATTGAGCAATTGTACTTCCTCATGGCTTAGGACTGCCTTATAGAGGAAGACAGTTTTTCGGACACGTATATGCTCCGCCGGATTGGATATGAAATGCCGATCAGCACATGCACTTTTAATAATCTGTTTAAATTTTGCAAAATAATTTGCAGGCGATTCTCCCTTCAGGTGCTTCTGCAAGTAGAGAACAAACTTTTTCAGGTATGCCTCGTCTATCTCAAAGCAGAATACCTTTGATTTGCCGGCGAAGGCTATAAATTTTTTCAGAACAGCAATGAATTTTTTGATCTCTTTGGCCGTATGGTTCCTGATGTAATTTTCCGCGTAGGCGATAAAATCAATGTTCGTATTATAAGCCTCTTCAATACCTCTTGATCTCCGCAATAATTCCAGCCTACGCTTACTGGCAATGTATTCAGCCAGTTTAATTAGCTCTTTCTTTTCTTCCGCTTCTATAGCGTTAGACGGATTTTTTTTGAATTTCCCAGGTACAAATTCACTTCTCCGCTTACCACCGGCGTGAATATCAAGGAACTGGGTACAATAACCTTTGGCTAAGTCTTTGGTACGTACTACTACTCTCATCTACAGTCGCTTGTTTATTTGTTACAGCTATTTTGTAGTCAAATACAACGCGAAATTCCAAACCTTTTTTGGAGAAATAAAATCACATGCGGATGTATTTTAGACATTTAGGCTTTTTCAAAAAACATCATAGATTGCCAAATATATAGTGAATCAAAATTATACGAGGGGAAGTGTTTTTACACTTTAAAAGTGGCAATTGTTAATAGCATGTTAATTTCGATTTCCTTACTTTAACTCGCATGAAGTAGGACGTAAATTCCTGAAAATATCTATCTATGGAATGGAGTACTATCAATAGTTTTTTACATAAAAAATTCAGAGGATTAATGGATCATGAAAATAAAGAGCATCAAAAAAATCCGAACCATTTATCAAAGGAATATGCGAAAGTGGGGTTGCA
>CAZNRJ010000589.1:0-1716 GCA_964574945.1 uncultured Ohtaekwangia sp.
GCAGTCCGGGTGCACGCATGCTGATTACCGATGATGGGAAGTGGGTTGGGTCTATCAGTGGTGGTTGTTTGGAGGGTGATGCGTTGCGCAAAGCGCGCAATGTGATGTCTGATAAAAATCCCATGACCGTAACCTATGATACCCGCGAAGAAAGTAATCAAAACCTGGGAATTGGATTGGGATGTAATGGCGTGATTGATGTGCTGATTGAACCCATTGATCAGGCCGATCAAAAAAATTCGATTACTCAATTCCGTTCATTACTCAATACGCAGGAACCTGTTGCGCTGGCAACAATTTTTAAGGGTAAGGAAGTAGGAGAAAAAATGCTGTTGACAGGTTCGGGTGAAATCAGTAATCTGTTTACAAATGAAGACCTGACTAAGTTGGTACAAACTGATTTAGAAAAGCTGACCATCACAAAACGATCGGAAGCAAAAGTATACACAGCGAGGGGTGAAGAATATGAAGTCTTCATGGAACTCATTCAGCCTTCGTTGTCGTTAATTATTTTCGGTGGGGGCTTTGACGCACGGCCTGTAAGCGAATTAGCAAAATCATTGGGTTGGAGTGTTTCTGTTACAGATGAATGTGTAGCACACATTGCACCTATCTTTTTTCCAACTGCCGATAAGCTTTCACTTTGTCAGCGGGAATTTATTGATCGCGATTTTGAGATCACTCCGTATACAGCCTGTGTGCTAATGTCGCACAACTATGAATACGACCGCGATGTGTTAAAGAAATTATTAAAATCAAACTCACCTTATATAGGAATCTTAGGTCCGCGCAAGCGGTTTGATAAAATGCAGGAAGAATTTCTTGCCTCTGGAATTACGTTGAGCGATTTTGATTTGCAACGGATTCATTCTCCTATTGGGCTCGACATTGGAGCCGAGGCTCCTGACGAAATTGCACTTTCCATTGTTTCTGAAATACAAAGCAAGTTTGCCAATCGTTCCGGTGGATTTTTGAAATACCATAATGGTCCTATACATCAACGTGACGCAAAAAGTGATCAGGTATTTAAGCAGGTTTATCTTGACTCAACTACAATCCAAAAACCAGCCATTAAATAATCATATGAAATATGTGATTTTAATTTTTCTGATGTCGCTTGCTATAAGCGGTAATACCCAACCGGAACAATCAGAAATCAATGAACAGGTTTGGAAACCTTTCATAACCTATTTCAATGAAAATAATACTGCTGGCTTTATGTCGGTACACTCAAAAGATGTTGTTCGCTCTCCCAGAGATGCAAAAAAAGTATGGAACTGGGAAGATTATAATAAGCAACAAGGTCTTGGCGACAAAGAAGATATTAAGGAAAAAAGAAAACGAACCCTCGAACTTCGGTTTACCGAACGAATTGTGAACAAAGACATTGCCGTTGAAGTAGGTGTTTATAAAACATCATACGGAGAAAATCAAAACTACTACGGCCGCTTTCATGTTGTGCTCAAAAAGGAAAACGGAATTTGGAAAATTCTAGTAGACACCGATTCCACAGAAGGTGGAACAATTGGTGAGAAAGAATTTCTTGCAGCGCAGCCACTGCAATAACCCATGTCAATCGGAATCATAATTCTCGCGGCTGGTTCCTCTTCCCGACTTGGGCAATCCAAGCAATTAATTAAAGTAGAGGGTAAACCCTTGTTGGAAAGAACAACCCAGGCTGCGTTGGATTCTGGTGCTCATACCGTACTGGTGGTG
>CAZNRJ010000590.1:0-1713 GCA_964574945.1 uncultured Ohtaekwangia sp.
CAAAAAACGTAAAATAGAAGCAGCTAATACCGAAAACCTATTGAGGATTATCCAGTCAATCCCATCCCCGAAGGCTGAACCCTTCAAACAATGGTTGCAAAAGTAGGTTATGAAAGAATGTGTGAAATCACCCTAAAAGGTTTTAAAATTCCATTATTAGGATGAGATTTCGTTCCGGTAGAAATTTCAACATCTTCATACCGTACTTTTTACAAATTTATAGTACTTTTAAATGCGTATACCTGAACGGTTGGCCATTAATCTAATTACGGGAACATGGGAAGAATTTTACAAACACTGCTTTTCTGCCTTTTGGCAATAAGCGCCTTTGCCCAGCAGGACCCTCTTTATTCGCAATACATCAATAACCCGATGGTTATTAACCCTGCCTATGCGGGACTCAATAATAATTTCAATGCATCCGTTACCTATAGAAACCAATGGGGCGGCTTTGAAGGCAATCCTGTTACCTTCAATTTTAACAGTCACGTTTCATTAGTTGACAATAAAGTGGGTGCAGGATTATTAGTTGTTCAGGACAAGATCGGAAACACCAAGAATACAGAGATGCAGGCTGCTTTCTCTTACAAATTGCCCTTAGACGAAGACAAGATTTTTAGTTTTGGCATGCAGGCCGGCTTTGTCAATTTCAGAAACAACTATAGCGATTTAAATTTAGATGACGACACGGATGAAGCATTCATACAAGGTGAAAATGTAACCAAACCAAACCTTGGCGTAGGCGCAATACTAAAGAGCGATCGCTTTTTATTAGGGGTATCCATTCCGCGCTTGTTAAACACCACCATCAGTGTATCGAACACTTCGGGCTCCCAGGATTTTCAACTGTATAACCGTACGTTATATGTTTTTGGATCGTATGTCTATTTCTTAAATGAGAATATCCGGTTTAAACCTGCAGTCCTGTTAAGGGGCGTGAAGGGTTCGCCCGTTTCTGTTGATCTTAATTTTAATGTAAACTTTAATGAGAAGTATACGGTTGGTGCATTTGTTCGAAACTTTAACTCCGTAGGTCTTCAATTTCAGGCAAAGCTGGGCGATAAGCTGAGGCTTGG
The DNA here is from genome assembly GCA_964574945.1 of uncultured Ohtaekwangia sp. Lineage (GTDB taxonomy): Bacteria > Bacteroidota > Bacteroidia > Cytophagales > Cyclobacteriaceae > ELB16-189. Next base: position 1,077 of record CAZNRJ010000590.1, read on the forward strand.
CTATACATTCGAAGTACCCACCGGAAAATCAGTGCCTACAAACTTTCTTACACACGAAATATTCCTGGGATTAACCATGCCTACATTTGATTTTCATGACCGGTCTATTTCAACATTCTAAACCTTTTTTTAGTCGGCTGACTGCGTTGAGTGGTCTTGACTTGATATTGTTTTGAACCATTTTTTATCTAAATGGTTTATAGAAGTAATTTATGAAGATAGCCGTTTCCCGCAAGGAACATTTTAATGCTGCCCATCGATTGTTCAATTCATCCTGGACAAACGAAAAAAATGATGCTGTATTTGGCAAGTGTAACAACCCAAACTATCACGGGCATAATTACGAAATAATTGTAACGGTAGTGGGCGCGCCCGACCCGGAAACCGGGTATGTATTTGATATGAAAATGCTTAGCGATTTAATCAAAGAGCATATTCTTAAAAAATTTGATCACAAAAACCTTAACTTAGATACTCCCTACTTTAAAAACCTGAATCCAACAGCAGAAAACATTGCGGTCGTGATCTGGCGGATATTGAGGCAGCATATTGATAACGCGTACGACCTTAAAGTGAAATTGTATGAGACAGAAAGAAATTTCGTTGAATATCCGGCCCATTAAACCGTTAGATGAAG
>CAZNRJ010000591.1:0-1703 GCA_964574945.1 uncultured Ohtaekwangia sp.
GGCAAACCGGCAGCGCATCCCAACGCACGCTTCACAGTACCGGCCTATCAATGTCCATCGATTGACTCGGAATGGGAGAATCCCGAAGGCGTGTTGGTGAGTGCATTTATTTTTGGAGGGCGCAGGAGCACTACTATTCCGTTGGTGTACCAATCGAGCAACTGGGCGTATGGAGTTTACTTAGCTTCTACGATGGGTTCCGAAACAACGGCTGCTGCATTTGGCGAAGTAGGCAAGGTGCGCAGGGATCCGTTTGCCATGTTGCCCTTCTGTGGCTACCACATGGGCGATTACTTTAATCACTGGTTGCAGTTTGGCCGCAACCTGCAAGCGCCACCACGCGTGTTTGGTGTAAACTGGTTTCGTAAAGATGCCGAAGGAAAATTTATCTGGCCGGGCTTTAGCGATAACATGCGCATCTTAAAATGGATTGTTCAAAAGATCAGGGGCGAATCCAATGCAGTGGAAAGCCCGATAGGATGGATGCCCACCTATGACGACATTGACTGGACCGGCATGGACTTTTCACCTGTACAGTTTGAAGCTATTATGGATATAGACCGCGAAGAATGGAAAGCCGAGTTGCTGCAGCATGCCGAGTTGTTTGAGCGCATGTATGACAAGCTGCCGAAGGAGTTCATCTTTATGCGCGAGCTGCTGCTCTCCAGTTTATGGCGCTCACCGGCCAAGTGGCGGCTTGAGCCGGAACGGTATTGATGCTACAAGGAGGCTGTCTCAAAAAGTCACTCTGTCATTGCGGCCTTTTGAGCCGCGATCTTTGAAATTGAAATAGAAAAGTATAAATTTTGCCTGGGGTCGGTGTTATCACCGTACCGCATGGAGCGATAGTTTAAGATAGCAGTTTTTTGTTATGGAAAACGGGATGGAGTTATGTGAAAATACAGGCTGTTCGGTGATAACACCGACCAGAGGCAGAAATGAGAAACAAAGGATTATGGCCATAAAAGATAAACTAACAGAAGAATTTTTAAAAGCACTGAATGAAATTGAAATAGTGCTTCTGACAATATTTTTCAAAAGACATTCTTTTTTTGAAAAAGGTTTAGCCTGTTACATTGAGTATAGAAAGGAAAATAATACAAGGGTAGAATTCCTATTTGGACCATCTGATTGGGATATTGAAATGATAATTTATACTTCAAAAGGCAAATTTGCTTTTAAGGATTTATTAGGCATTTCTGAAATTAATAGGTGGGTGAATGATAATAGGTATAAAGAAGAGAGTGGACGTAATATAAAAAAAGAGTTGTTATGGTTCGTTGAATTATTGAAAGTTTCTTTAACGTATGTAGAATAATTAATAGGGAGAAGTAAGAATGCCGCAAAGGGGGGATAATTGGTGAAGGTATGATGCGTATTAATACAAAAGCGTTGGAATTACCTAATTCAGCAGCATTAAATTATATATGCCTGATGGCATACAATCGTAGATGGTTTTTAGCACAAATGCGTAGTGGACCCGTACTAGTTCCAATAATTAGACCATGATAGATGGATCAGAATATATAAAATTGGTAAAATTGTTTTATTCATTTCTTGAATTGGAATTTGGTTATTTAAAAAACAAATGAGGCAATTAATGGAAATGTCTTTTACAATGTTGAGTACAGAAATAATCAAAAGTTGATCCCTTCCCAGCGGAGATTCTGTGATACGAAACAATAGTTTTTTGTGGTTTAATT
>CAZNRJ010000592.1:0-1699 GCA_964574945.1 uncultured Ohtaekwangia sp.
TGGCTCATTGCCAGCATGGGCAGTATCAATACAATCAAAAGAGCAAATTTCTTCATGGTGTGGTGTATGGTTTACGAATTAATCTCAGATTGTAAATATCGATAAACCCGGGTAAAACGATTGCGGATCAAGATCTTATTTTTGACCTGGATTGTGCAAAGAGTTGATTTACAATGGCGCGTAAAAAATGATAGCCGGTAACGATTGGTCATTGTAACAAGCCTATAAATTTGTATCTTTTGCCGCCTAATACGGAATCGATGGCCAAACTTAAAAACATTGTTAAGCAACTTTCGGAAACTGATTATAAATCGATCTACGATTCGTTGATTGAAAGTAATGCTGAGAAGTCTGCTCACCTGTTAAGGGCATTGCGTGAGCGCCAGCTTTCGGATAGTAAAATCATGGTTGAACTGGAAGTAAATCCAAATGCCTACTACACACTTCGGTCGCGGTTAAATCAGAAAATTGAAGAGCATTTATTGGAGCAAATGGAGAGCCCCCGCACCGATATTTTGCGCAAAGTGGCCAACCTGAATGAAGTTCTATTTACCAAGAAGCGCACCATTACGATTGCCACATTAAAGAAATTGGAGAAGGAGTTACTGGATTATGATTTGGCCAATGAGCTTACCATCGTTTATAAGTCGTTAAAGAAGATTCATATTCATACACCTGACCATTTTCAGTACTCGCAATTATATAACCGGCATGTTGCCTATATGCTGGCGGTAGATAAGGCCGAGGATTTGCTGGTAGAATATTTCAGGAAGTATGGCAATTACTACCTGTCGGATGATGAAACAGAGAAGCTGGGCCTTATGTTGCTGATGAAAGAAATGCAGAATGTAGCGCGCATTTATGATTCGCACCGGCTGTATGTTTACCAAAGTTGCATGTTGGTGTTTCACCGGTTGTTTGTTGAACCTGACGATAACCTGCATACGGACAGTGAATCAATTGAGGATATCTTTACACACGTTCAAAAAATATTTGATACCTATAATCTTGATCCGCTTTATTATCACCTTAACCTGATTTTTGAGTTTCTCAAATTAGAGTATTACAATCATTATAAAGTTTACAGGCAGGTTGAGAAATATTTTGAAGAGGTGAATGATGCGGCCACTAACCTATTGGTAAACTACCCGTTTTATACGTTTGCTGCACGTTTTTTAATTACCAAATTAGAACGTCACATAAGATTTGGAACTGAAAAGGAAATCTATGCCGAGAATGAAGGTTTGTTTGAAGACATAGAATCTGACATTCAGGATGTATCTAAGCATACAATTTTTATTATCTATCGTGCTTTGGGGTGCTATTATGTCGGCAAGTATGAAGTGGCTGCTAAGCTGATCAATAACTTACTCAATGAAGTAAGCTTAAAGAAATATCCTTTTGTGCAAATGGAAGTCAAAGCCATTCTTGCCCTTCAATACTGCATGTTGCACGATTTCGAATTATTCAATCAATTGACCAGTAGCATTCAGCGCCAGATCAGGTTGTTTGGAAGAGATGAATGTAAAAATGTAATGGTGTTTTTGAAAATTCTTAAAATAGCTACCAGTGAAGCCAAGAAGGAGAAGGCGAGGAAAATTGCTTCAGTAGTACCCAAGTTTAAAGCCATTGAAGTAAGTTACTTTGCCCCAACATGCTTCATCCGTATGGATGAACAGTTTATTGAAAACCTGGCGGC
>CAZNRJ010000593.1:0-1697 GCA_964574945.1 uncultured Ohtaekwangia sp.
GGGCTGAAATGATTATAGAAATTTCATAATTCAGTATCCAAACTCCGAAGGAGTGGCATTATCCTGTCACCCCTTCGGGGTTTTGCTGCCCTTATTAGATTGGTATTTCTATAAAAATATCATCCCTACGGGATTTTTGAGCGATTGCGACAATTTGAAAATGCATCCAAGCCAGATGTAAATAGTCTGGCTTTTTTTATCTTCAGCCTTTCAAGCCAAGCCTATGACCTTAAGCCAAAACCGCTATCTCTCCCTCGATGTATTTCGCGGCATGGATGTAGCCCTGATGATTGTAGTGAATTCATTGGGTAGTTCGAATACATATTCACCTCTTTTACATGCGGAGTGGCATGGCTTTACCCTTACGGATTTAGTGTTCCCGACCTTCCTGTTTGTTGTTGGGAACGCCATGAGTTTTAGCCAGGCAAAGTATGAAGCGCAAGGCGATGGGCAATTCCTGAAAAAAGTCTTTAAGCGTGCAGCAATCATTTTCCTGTTGGGCTATTTAATGTATTGGTTTCCGTTTGTAGATGTGAATGAAAGCGGAGAGTGGTTTTTGAAACCGATCAGTGAAACCCGGATTTTTGGCGTGTTGCAACGCATTGCCCTTTGTTATCTGTTTGCTTCGTTGGTCATTCATTATTTTAAAATCCAGGGGGCATTGATTTTCAGTTTAGTTGCACTTGTACTTTACCGGGTGCTGCTCATGGCTTTTGGCGACTTAACCATGGAAGGCAATGCGGGTTCAAAGCTTGATCTATTCTTATTTGGCGCTAACCATTTGTATCATGGCGAAGGGATTGCTTTCGACCCCGAAGGGTTGTTAAGCACATTACCGGCCATCGTGAATGTAATTGCAGGCTATGCAGCAGGTTTGTTTTTGCAGCGAAGCGGAAAAAACTATGAAACCATTGCCAAGCTATTGATGATTGGGGCTGTCTTAATATTGATGGCTGCTTGGTGGGATTTAATGTTCCCGATCAATAAAAAGTTGTGGACGAGTTCGTATGTGCTTCATACGGTTGGGTTGGACTTGATTATCCTGTCAGTACTGGTATTTATTATAGAGATAGCACAGCGACAAAAGTGGACAAGTTTCTTCCAGGTGTTTGGCAAGAATACCTTATTCATTTACCTGTTGTCCGAGGTGTTTGTGATTCTGATGTTCACGATCAACGTTGGTGATCAATCCCTGTATGGGTGGATTTACCAAAACATTTTCCAATCGTGGGCGGGTGATTATAATGGCTCCGTTTTATTTGCCCTTTGGGTGATGCTTAGTTGTTGGATAGTAGGATATATTTTGGATAAGAAGAAGATCTATATCAAGGTCTAAGCAATTTCAAAATCTTTGTCATTCTAAAAATCCGTGTCTAACCCAAGCTTCTCTTTCAACTCATACAACGCTGGGTTCTTTTCTGCCAGGTGCTCGAATTTTTCTTTGTTGGTGTAGGCAATTTTTCTGGTTTGATGTACCTGCATCACCCCTTCAACCTGCAACGCGCTATTGCCTGATTTTTCCCGCAAGTAGGCCAGCAAATCTGATTTTACGGATTGAAGTAAAGGCTCTTCAATAGGATTGGTTAGGTATAAAGAGATTACATTATTTTGAAAACTAAACTCCTGTTTCAACAAATGGTATTCGGCCATTTGATTTTTCCGCTGTTCAGCAAATTCATTCCATGCTTCACGTAATT
>CAZNRJ010000594.1:0-1697 GCA_964574945.1 uncultured Ohtaekwangia sp.
AGGATTCTGTCTCTGATAAAGAAATCTTGGAGCTTTTGGAGAGATATGGAAGGTAAAAAAACTTATGCATTAGTTCCCCGCCCTCGATTTCTCCAACGAGCGAGATCAGTAGTACAGAGCTATCGGGAGTTCGGTGGCTTAATAAATATTTGGCACGGAGTAAGAGTGTGTTGTAGGGGCATAAAAAAAGCCAACGGTGAAGCTGGCTTTACCTGGTATAAAAATCATCATTTACTTTATTAGCCCTGCTTTTTTCAGGTTGTCTGCCGCCTTCTTATTTTTTTCAGGAAAAATATCCTTCGCTTTTACAGAAGATAAATAAGCTACAAGCCTGGCCTTTTTCGCCTGGAGAGAATTGCCTTTCTTATTTTTTACGAGCGTTGGCATCTTGATTTGAGATGATTTAAAATTACGGCTTTTTCAATTTAATTAAAATAAATTCGTAGGATATATTGGGCCTGAAATCCTCAACTTTGTCCATAGAACGGCCTTGCACAATGAACTGAGTCGAAATTTCGGAGCCGTAATCCTTAACGAGTTTTTGGTAGTAATTGTTCCTGGTTTCATCGCTGCCGGTGATGTGAACCGTGGCGTCAGGGAATTGCGCAAAAAATTGAGGCAAAGTTGATACAACTGTCCTGAGCACTTTTCGCATATCGCCATTGTCACTGGTGATCTTGCTATCGGGTTTACCGGTTTCCTCATTATAATCGCCAAACCCGAGGTTATAATAAGTCTCGCCATGCTTTTCGATTGGAGCGTAAACGATGACCTTTAGGATAATTCTTGCTGTAATTGGATTCTTGCTTTCAAAGATTAAAACAACATCCTCATGGGGGATTCGTTCGGTTTTATAGCCTGAAACACTCATACAGAATTTCGAGTTTGTAAAGTACACGCATCTTTTCCGACTTTTGGTTAGTCAATACTGTAATCATCAGCTACACTTTATCAGGATGGGGATGAGTCCAGCCGCTTCGGTACACACGTTGTAAAAGTGCGGTAGCTTCTGCATCGCCAACCACTTGCCTTGTTTTGTGATCGTACACCATCGGCCTTCCGGTTTTCATCGACATGTTAGCCAAAATGCAACTTGCTGCTGAGATGTGTCCTTCTTCAATATCGGCAACCGGTCTTCCGCCCTCTGTAATTGCACCTAAAAAGTTAAGCATCTGTAACCGCGTTGCAGGAGCGGTATGGAGTTCAATGTCTTTTTCTTTTAAATCCTCCGGATACTTCTCCCTTTCATAGACTACATCTTTGTGGATTTTCTTGCCTTCACCAACAGGCGTGAAATCATATTTCATTACACTACATGCAAGGGTTCCTTTATCACCATAAATTTTATAGGCCCATGGATATTCAGGATCTGCCGCATTGCCCCACGTGCGGTGCTGCCACACGCAGTTAAGTTTATCGAATTCGAAAATGGCGGTTTGCGTATCTGAAATGTTTGACTTGCCGGGGTTAGGCATATAGATGCCACCGGTGGAAGATATTTTTGTAGGCCAGCCAAGATCGAGCGACCAACGCACAGCATCCAGCATGTGCACACACATGTCGCCCACAATACCATTGCCATATTCCATAAATGCCCGCCACCAACCTCTGTGGGGGAGGCCATCATAAGGACGCAATGGTGCCGGACCTGTCCAAAGATCGTAATCCAGAAAATCAGGTACAGTTTGTAAAGACGG
>CAZNRJ010000595.1:0-1690 GCA_964574945.1 uncultured Ohtaekwangia sp.
AGGATTATAGAAATAGCATGAGGCACAAAGCAGAACCCCGAAGGGGTGACATATTTGTCCTTAACTAAACGACATTGAATCCAGTATGGTGCTCTCAATTATTCCATGCCATCGTACTTCGTAAATTTGAAATCGTAAATCAACTCCAATCCATCACAAGTTCAGGCTTATTCGTCACATATAATTTAGTGGCAGAATAGTTTGCCTTATTATTGTGCCGTGAATACATCGACACAACAAATTCCGTTCAGCAGGCTGCTCACTACCCGCGAAACGATCATCATTTTTGCCGTGTGGCTCTTCATTACAACTTTTGTGTTTGTGGTTTTCCCGTGGTCCGAATTTTTATCGTCATGGGTAATCACCATTCCCTTTGGGTGGCTTATGTATCATGTTTCCTTCCGATGGCTTTTCCCGAAAGCGCTTACCTACCGGTTTCCTTTTCTATTCTATACCTTTTGCGTTTTCGTGTATTGCTTCGCCATCTTTTTTATGCAGGCCATCATTCTCTCCATGTTTATCGAACAAGAGGATTTCTTCATTGGCCTTGGAGGCATTACCATTTTCACTTTGTTTTTTATCCTGGCCCCTGTTCAATGGTTTCACTTCAAGCGCCTCGCCCGTAATAATGAGGAACTCTTTGTTCTTAAAAAGGAATTGGGTCAGACGGAGGCCAACGTTGATTTGCTGCGATCCCAGATTAACCCTCACTTTTTGTTCAATGCACTGAATACGTTGTATGGGTTGGCCATCCACGAAAAAGCGGAGCGAACCAGCGAGGCCATCGAAAAACTGGGCAGTATGATGCGCTTTATGTTGCAGGAAAATGTGCAGGAAAAGATTTCACTTGCCCGTGACATAGAATATCTGAACAATTACATTGCCCTGCAACGTTTGCGCACGGATATAAATCCGAACATCAGGATTCAAATAACCATTCAGCAGGAGGTAAACCCATCTGTGCAGATTGCACCCATGCTGCTCATCCCGTTCATTGAAAATGCTTTCAAGCATGGTATCAGCTTGCGGGAAGAGTCGCACATCAGGGTTTCGTTGGAATTGAAACAATCGATCTTATACTTCGATGTGTTCAACACCAAACACGTACGCTCGGACAACGACCCTGAAAAAAACAGCAACGGCATTGGCCTGCTGAACGTGAAGCAGCGCCTGCAATTAGTGTACCCCGGCAAACATGAATTGGTGATCCGCGAAACGGCTCATGACTATTTTGTGCATCTTGTGATTAACTTAGCATCATGAAAGCAATTGCGGTTGACGATGAACCTCTGGCATTGGAAGTGGTAAGGGCGCACGCCTCCAAAGTTCCGTTCCTGGAATTAAAAGCCGGGTTCACGGATGCCTTTCAAGCACTGGACTATTTACAGAAAGAGAACATTGACCTGATCTTTCTGGATATTAAAATGCCTGACATCTCCGGCATTGAGTTTTTCAACAGTCTGCGTAAAAAACCATTACTCATCTTCACTACCGCGTATAGCGACCATGCTGTTACCAGTTTTGAAATGGATGCCATTGATTATTTGCTGAAGCCATTCTCACTGGCGCGGTTCATACAGGCTTGTAACAAAGCATTTGAGTTGTATAACTTTCGCAACACTAACGAAACCAGCGATCATTTATATCTTAAAACCGGTTACGAGCAGGTAAAAGTGATGTACGATGAAGT
>CAZNRJ010000596.1:0-1684 GCA_964574945.1 uncultured Ohtaekwangia sp.
CGTTCGTTTGATATGACAATGCCCGAGGAAATTAACCGGATTGTTACAGACTCCCTGGCCGATTATTTCTTCACCACTTCAGAAGTGGCGAATCAAAACCTGATGAAGAGCGGGGTAAGGGAAGACCAGGTATTTTTTGTAGGGAATACGATGATCGACACATTACTTACCCAATTACCAAAAACAAAAAAACCAACCAAGTGGACTGAATGGAAAGTTGAGGCAAAGAAATACATAGTCCTGACGTTGCATAGACCTTCTAATGTGGATGATGCCGATAAGTTTGCGAACTGGATGCAGGTAATTGACAGTGTGGGGTTGCCGGTTATATTTCCCGTTCACCCCAGAACGCAAAAGAATTTTTCAAAACTTAATAAGAAGCCGGTTAATATTATTGCCTGCGATCCGCTCAGCTATCATGAGTTTATTTATTTAATAAAGGAATCGAAGGCAGTGATTACGGATTCAGGTGGAGTGCAGGAGGAAACAACTGTTTTGGGAATTCCTTGTCTTACCTTAAGAAACAATACAGAGCGACCGGAAACAGTGACTACAGGCACCAATGAAATGATTGGTGACAACTTTGTTGCGTTGAGTGAAGCTTTAAAAAAGTTGAATGAAGGAACGTGGAAGAAAGGTGCGATTCCTGAATTATGGGATGGACGAACAGCGGAACGGATTGTATCTCAGTTGTTACAATTAAGATAATTTCATTCGCTCAGGATTATCCTTCAAAAAGCTACTCCAGGATTTACTTTTAGTTTTTGCAGGGCCATTTTGATAATGATGGCAAACCGCTACGGCCAATGCATCGGAAGCGTCCAAAAGCTTGGGCATTTCTTTCATGCTGAAAATTTGCATCAACATCTTAGCTACCTGTTCTTTGCTTGCATTGCCATTCCCGGTAACGGATTGCTTTACTTTTTTTGGAGCGTATTCGGTTATGGGTACCTCGCGAAATAAGGCTGCGGCCATGGCAACACCCTGCGCACGACCAAGCTTTAACATCGACTGCACGTTCTTTCCGAAGAAAGGCGCTTCTAACGCAACTTCGTCCGGGTGATATTCATCGACTAAGGTAAGAACCCGGTCAAAAATCTTTTTAAGCTTAAGCTCGTGAGCCCCGGTCTTTCCCATTTGAATGACTCCAAACTGAATGAGCTTAATCCTGCTCAACTGCACAAGTATAATTGCATAACCCATTACGTTAGTACCCGGGTCCAACCCAAGAATTATCTTTTCCTTCACTACTTTTTTCTCAACTTTGCTCACGGCTCAAACTTACAGAGAAACCCGCAATGCTTATTTATCTCCTGGTAATCTTTAGTAGTTATTTTCTTTTCATGATTTTGCTGATAGCCGGCTTGATTAAGATAGGGAGGAAGCAACCCGTGAAGTCAATAGTGAGTTTTGTAACCGTTGTTGTTGCAGTGCGAAATGAAGAAGCTGCACTTCCAAACCTTATTCAATCATTAGCCCAACAAACCTATCCTAACGATAAGTTTGAAATTATTTTGGCAGATGATCATTCTACCGATAAAACACCTGAAATCATAACTCAGCTTATCGGCCAGTATCACGGGTTGAAGATCACGAAAATCTTTTCAATGGATTTCGGGAAGAAGAAAGCGATTACGCAAGGAGTTGAGGCTGCGAAGGGCGAAATAATTTTAACAACGGATGC
>CAZNRJ010000597.1:0-1666 GCA_964574945.1 uncultured Ohtaekwangia sp.
ATACTCTTGGGAGTATTTTTGAGATGACTTATACTAAGCCTCAAAGAAAACATTTGCTTAAACACAGTTGAAATTAAAAACTTAGTGTCTTTGAGCCTTTGTGGCAATTATGCGTAAGTCCAGCTATTAATCCACCCAACTATTTAATAAAAACAGCGGCACCGGCCACATCGTCCGTATTGATAATATCAACGCCAAGTTCCATCAGGGTGCGCCATCCGTTTTCGAAATCAGGAATGGCCCAAAAGCGAAACGGCTTGCCCATGGCATGAGCCGATTCAATCAGGGTCAATAATTTTTTCTTATCGGTACTATTGAGATTGTCTTTGCCAGTCCATTTTGAATAACCCTGAAAACTGGCGCTTACTAAATGAATTCGTTTTTGTTGTTCAGTTGTATACGTTATGTAAGGTCGGCCATCAAAGTGAATAAAGTCTGGAAAGTTTTTCCAAAGAGCGGGTGCAGGCATATTCCCGCTCACGGTGATCATAAAAGTTTTGCAGGAGATTAACAATGGATACTTTTTTAATTTGAATACAAGCGCATTTAAGGTGGTTACCCCTTCCGTCTTTAAGTCAATCATCAGCGTCAGCGATTTTTCTTTATCAGGATAGGCGCTGCCGCCATTTTTTTCAATCAGTTCATTAAGCGGATTTAAGTAAAGTGACTCCAGTGTTTTACCGATTTGAATCTCGTTAGCGGTGTGGGCAACCATAAGCTCATTGCCCTGAAGTAAAACATCCGCTTCAATGAAACCTACCCGGGCATTGTAAGCTGCCAGTAGTGGGATTGGTTTTTCGTAATCGTTGTGGGCAAAAATGGAAGCAGAGGAATGTTGCGCAACAACATTTGACAATGAATAAATTAAAAAGAGGCCGGTTAAAATAAAGCGATTCATAATTACCAGAAGACAGTATAAAGGGCCATTAATATTCCGAGTATGATGATAGAATAGACGGCAAAACCGGGTGTTACCCTAAACATCGACTTATCAATTTGTATTTCGTTCACCGCTTCTTTTTTCGTTAAACTCATTACAACCATCACCACTATAATGAGCACAAATGTGATCGACATTCTATCGAGAAAGGGATAGTCAGGAAAGGCCCCATTTGTTAAAGCCGGAAGAAATTTTAAGATCGTAGAAACGGGTATCGTCAATAAAGCTCCGGCCATTGCAGCAGCAGACGTAGTTCGCTTCCAGAAAATCCCTAACAGGAATATTGCCAACACCCCGGGGGAGATAAACCCTACATACTCCTGGATGAATTGATACGCCTGGTCTAATGTCTTTAAAGCCGGGGCCACGAGACTTGCCAGTAGCATGCTGATAATAACTGCCCACCTTCCGGTGCGCACAATGTTGGTTTCGCTGGCGGTTTTGTTAATATATTTTTTATAGATGTCGAGTGAGAAAATGGTTGAGATGCTGTTTGCTTTGCCGGCCAATGAGGCCACTACGGCAGCCGTGAGCGCAGCAAAGGCAACACCTTTTAGTCCCATCGGTAACAAGTTCATGAGTGTCGGGTAGGCATGATCAGGTTTTATTACGCCCAGCTCATTCATCATTTCCTGTTGAAACATACCTTCACTATGAAGTACATACATCGCGATACCTGGCAGCACTGCGATTACCGGGATCAATAATTTTAGAAAAGCGGCAAAG
>CAZNRJ010000598.1:0-1627 GCA_964574945.1 uncultured Ohtaekwangia sp.
CACTTAATGGTTTCAAGTCGTTTGGCAATCGTTTCATGAGAGAGGTATGTTAATTTAGCCGGATCTGACTTCAGTGAATTACTGGCAACTACATAGCCTTCATTCAAGCCACCATCAAATACGCCATGGCCAGCAAAGAATACAAATAGTTGATCCTGCAAACCAAATTTTTTTTGAGTGTACTCAGCCAATTTCTCCGACATCTCCTCATAGGTTGCATTCTCAACTACATCAACTTCAAAATTGTACTTTTCTTTTAAAATACTCTCTATTGTTCTGACGTCATAAATCGGATTAGTTAAATTATTCCAATGATCGTAACGATCGGTTCCAAATAACAAGGCATAGTCTTTTCTGTTTGCACTCAGCAGGGCAAGGTTATCCTTTCCAAAAAGGATGGATCGTTTACTGCTCACGCGCCCACCCTTTTCATTAATGGCAACCAGTTCAAGAATCGTCTCACCCCCTTGTAAGTTGTAAACCATATCTAAAGTCTTCTCATTTCGGTCGTTGCCCAATTCAATGGGTCGCTCTTTTATACTGCCTCCTGTGCTTACCAAAAGTTTCAATTCACTCAGTGAAACCTGGGATCTCACCACTGCTGAAATACTGATTTGAGGTTCACTGCTAAAGGATGCTTCCTGCATGGGAGTCTTCCATAGTATTTCCGGCAACACAGTCGCCACGGCTCCGGATTTAAAATCAAAGTAAACATCATTTGTTTTACCGCTAAAGCCTTGCGACCATCCTGTACTTACAACCACCAGTAGATAAAAAATCAAAGGGATATTTTTAATTATTGATTTCATGATTAAACATGTTTAATTAATTACAATCATTGGTGCCGTCAGGACATGGAGCGCCTGGAATTTCATTATTGGTTTCATCTTTTTGAAGATAATAGATAACGCCACCTATTACAGCAATTGGAATTATCTTGTACAGCAGGGGCACTTTACGCTTGATAACAAACGGGCTTGAGTAAACAACATCTTCCTTGTTCTTGTTGTCACTAATACGGAAACGGTAATTCTTCCCAGGCTTGATTGGAACCGGGTTCTACCGCTAAAACAGAACACTTTGTCAATCCCTGAATTCAGGGATACGTTTTTCTTACCAGGAGACTCTTTGGAAATAGGCAAAATTTGCCTGCTTGCTGATTCCACTCTTTATCAGTTTGAAAATTGCTCTTTACAATAAGCATTTTTATATTATTTTTGCTCTATGAAATAAGCATTTTAACGCAAAATGGATAGCTTGATAGAAAAATACTACCAGAAGATATCCCGGGTTTCTACGGATTTCCTGCGCTACCTGCACACACAGATTGATTGGAAAGACCGGTTGATCGGCATCAAAGGGGCGCGGGGTGCAGGGAAGACCACGATGTTGCTTCAGTACATTAAGCAGCAGTTGCCACAGGATCATCAGACGCTCTACGTAAGCCTTGATGATTTATACTTTACTGAAAACAAGCTGGTGACGCTGGCAGACAATTTTGTAAAGCAAGGGGGGCGCTTCCTGTTGCTGGATGAAGTACACCGGTATTCAACGTGGTCGCAGGAACTGAAAAACATTTATGATGACCAGCCCGACCTGAAAATTATTTTTACTGGATCATCCATCA
>CAZNRJ010000599.1:0-1624 GCA_964574945.1 uncultured Ohtaekwangia sp.
ATTTGAAAACGACTAAACCCTTGTCGGGTGTTCAATTGGAACTGTATGACTTTCAGCAAAAATTAATTGGCACGGCCTCAACGGGCACGGATGGAAAAGCAATTATCTCATCAAAGGAAAATCCATTTGCATTGATTGCCAAAAGTGGTTCGCATCGCGGCTATCTAAAGTTACAGGATGGTGAGTCGCTATCGCTCAGCAATTTTAATGTAAGCGGTGAATATGTAAGAAAAGGATTGAAAGGATTTTTATATGGTGAGCGTGGTGTTTGGCGTCCCGGTGATTCTTTGTACTTAAGCTTTATTCTTGAAGACAAATTGAAACTGCTTCCCGCTTCACATCCTGTTGTGTTTGAATTACAAAATCCGCAAGGACAGGTTACATCACGTTTGGTGCGATCAAATTCAGAAAATGGTTTCTACAAGTTCGCGATAGCAACTGATGCAGAGGCGCCTACCGGAAACTGGTTGGGTCGCGTGAAAGTGGGCGGAACAGAATTTTCGCAACCTGTTAAAATTGAGATGGTGAAGCCAAACCGTCTTAAAATCAATTTGGATTTTGGTGTGGATAAGCTCACGGCCGGCAACAACAATGTATCGGGTGATTTAAAAATAAATTGGCTGCACGGTGCGCCCGGAAAAAATTTGCGTGCTACGTTTGAAGTTTTGCTAACGAAGGGCACCACTAAGTTTGATCAATATGCAGAGTATGTGTTTGACGATCCCTCCATTGATTTCTACAGCGAATCACAAACTATTTTCGATGGTTATACCGATGCCGATGGACGCGCACGCGTAAACGCCAACCTTGAAGTGAGTGGTGAAGCACCCGGATCACTAAATGCAGTCTTTCGCGGAAAGGCGTATGAAGAGAGCGGTAACTTTAGTATTGATCGCTTTAGCATTCCCTTTTATCCGTATCAATCCCTTACGGGAATTAAACTCCCGCAAGGTGACAAAGCCCGCGGCATGTTGCTTACGGATACTACCCATCGGGTAGATATTGTTACGATTGATTCGGACGGAAAACCGTTATCAAGAAATATTGAAGTATCGCTTTATAAAATCAACTGGCGCTGGTGGTGGGATGGTTCCGAAGGCTCCGTAAATTTTATGTCGGGAAATTATTCGCAACCCATTTCCACCGGCAAAGTTCGCACTACGAATGGGAAAGGAACCTGGAACTTTAAAGTAAAATATCCTGAGTGGGGGCGGTTTTTTGTGAAGGCGTATGATCCGCAAAGCGGACATAGCACGGGTAAAGTAGTGTACATCGATTGGCCGGGTTGGGCAGGCCGCGCACGCAATGAAGGTGACGGGGCTACCATGCTTTCATTCTCGAGCGACAAACCGGTTTATAACATTGGCGAAAAGGCAAACCTTGTGATTCCCGGCAGTGACAAAGGCCGTGCGTTGATCAGCGTTGAAAATGGAAGTCGCGTGTTGCAAACTTATTGGCTCGAAACCACTGCGGGCGACAATCAATTCAGTTTTGATCTCACCAAAGAAATGACACCAAACGTGTTTGTAAATGTTACGTTGCTGCAACCCCATGCGCAAACGGCAAATGATTTACCCATCCGCATGTATGGAATAATTCCTATACAGGTAGAAGATCCGGGCAC
>CAZNRJ010000600.1:0-1623 GCA_964574945.1 uncultured Ohtaekwangia sp.
AAACGCTTCGTGTAGCTTGGCGGCTTCGCTCAGGCAGGCTTTTCGGCCGGGCCAATGCTTTTACGTTTCCAAACTTCAATTCAGTAAGGTATAAGATGTTATAGAAAATGATTTCTCTAGCATCTTATACCTTATTCAATCTTAATTTGTAACAATCAATGCGCTGGCCTGAACGAATGGCGAGGGTGCGATCGCATGAGCGGGGAAGCATCATTCGTTCTTGATCTTTTTTCGTGCTTTTTTGTATCAAGACAAAAAAGTACAAGGAAAGAAAGGTTTGATGCAGCTTGGTTTACAGATGAAGTTAGTGTGAGTAAAGTAAATACTGCCGCCACTTGTGCAATCGATAACACGTATTTTGGACTGAAATTCAAGTGACTGTTCAATCACAATCTGACAAAAATCATCATTTCAATCGTTTGAAATCATTCTTTTTACCAAAAGCCTGTGTACTTTTGAGGCGTCTAAAACTCCTACCAAAATGACTACCCTTGAAGACAAGACCTATGCAGTTGCGCATCCCGAATTGGTAAACTGGATCAACGAAGTAGCAACCCTTTGCACCCCCGATCACATTCGCTGGTGCGATGGTTCAAAAGAAGAATATGACGAGCTCTGCGAAGCTCTCGTAGCCAAAGGCACCTTCATCAGACTGAATCCGCAAAAGCGGCCCAATAGTTTTGCCTGCTTCTCCGACCCCAGTGATGTGGCGCGCGTGGAAGACCGCACCTACATCTGCTGCAAGCGAAAAGAAGATGCCGGCCCAACCAACAATTGGGTAGATCCCAAACAGATGACCCAAACGTTGCATCCCCTGTTAAGTGGTTGTATGAAAGGCCGCACCATGTATGTGATTCCGTTTAGCATGGGGCCGGTGGGTTCTGATATTTCACAAATAGGAATTGAAATTACCGACTCCGAATATGTAGTGGTAAACATGCACATCATGACGCGCGTAGGCAAGCGTGTGATTGATGCGCTTGGCGCGGATGGTGAGTTTGTAAAATGTCTGCATACAGTAGGCGCACCATTAACTCCGGGTCAGCAGGATGCGAAGTGGCCCACCAATGCTACTACAAAATACATTGTGCATTTTCCTGAAGACCGTTCTATCATTTCGTATGGCAGTGGCTATGGGGGCAATGCCTTGCTTGGTAAAAAATGTTTTGCGTTGCGCATTGCATCGGTAATGGCCAAAGATGAAAACTGGTTGGCCGAACACATGTTGTTGTTAGGTGTGGAAAGTCCCGATGGACAAAAAAATTATGTTGCCGCGGCCTTCCCGAGTGCGTGTGGTAAAACAAACTTCGCCATGTTGATTCCGCCCACATCATTTAATGGTTGGAAAGTAACAACTGTGGGCGATGACATTGCCTGGATAAAACCCGGCAAGGATGGAAAGATGTATGCCATCAATCCCGAAGCCGGATACTTTGGAGTGGCACCGGGCACCAACGAAAAAACAAATCCCAACGCAATGGCTACCATTGCAAAGAATACCATCTTCACCAACGTAGCCATTACTGAAGACAGTGATGTTTGGTGGGAGGGTATGACCAAAGAACCACCCAAAAACTTAACGGACTGGCGCGGACAAAAGTGGGATCCATCGTTAGGCAAACC
>CAZNRJ010000601.1:0-1611 GCA_964574945.1 uncultured Ohtaekwangia sp.
CAAAGTATTTTTGAGATGATTTCTAAATACATAGTAACATAGGCGTCAAGACACCTGAAAGGTGTCAGACGCCTAACCCGGAATAATACTCACCTTCACACTATCCTCCACTTCAAATAAATTATTTGAAACGAACGCCTTTATAACATTTCTCTGAAAGAATACTTCAACTTCGTAGTGACTTCCAAAGTAATTAATGGAAACTATCTTACCCGTATTAATTTTTGATTTGGATTTCTTAATTAAGATTTGCTCCGGACGGATAATCATTTTATGTTTTGACAAAATTCCTAACCGTTTTAGCAAGACAGGTGTTAACAATGTGTATTCACCAAAAAGACCCGCTGCATATTCATTCACAGGATTCTCATAAATTATGCGCGGTATGTCATGCTGAATAACTTTTCCTGACTTCATCACAAGGATTTCATCGGCCCACGAAAGCGTATCTGCCGAATCGTGCGAAACAAGGATGATGCTCAACTTTAGCTTTGTACTGATCTCATCAATAACAGACTTTAATATATTCTTTAAAACCGGATCTAAGTTTGAATAAGGTTCGTCCAACAACAACAATTTCGGCTTTGCAATCAGCAGCCGAGCGATAGCTATACGCTGCCGCTCCCCGCCCGACAGTTGATCTGTCTTGCGGATTAACAAATGATCAATCCGGCAAACGGAAAAAATTGCTGCCGCTTCCTTTCGCGACATATAATTCGAGTAGCTAAGCACTTGTTCCACCCGCAAGAATTTTGGCAAGTCGAAATGTTGCGACAGGTAAGCAATCTTTGGATGACCCGGTACCAACTGGTGATCAGGACCAAGTACCCGTTCATTCTGAAAAATCACAGTGCCTTCGTCCGGCTCAAGAAGTCCTCCTATGATTTTAAGAAGTGTACTCTTGCCAGAGCCCGTTTCTCCCGCAAGGGCAATTTTACCATTTCCTAAAAGTGTAAAATCTATGCTTTGAAGGGAAAAGTCATCGCCATGCTTTTTGCTCACCTGGGAAACGGTAAGTAGTTTTTGGTTTTTTGTCATCGATTGCAATCTATGCTATGAAAAAGAAATTTCATTCATTCCCGCAAGATAAGATTAAGCCGGGTGTGGTTTAAATTCTGACCTAACCCGTATATTTGCGACCTTATTTTTGAACCTATGATTTCAGTTGACTCGGTAAGTGTAGAATTTAGTGGCTCGGTGCTTTTTAGCAATATCACCTTTAACATCAATGAAAATGACCGGATTGCCCTTATGGGTAAAAACGGGGCCGGCAAGTCAACGCTCTTAAAAATTCTGGCTGGCGCATACAAGCCCACACGGGGTAAAATCTCGGCACCAAAAGATTCAATTATTGCTTATTTACCCCAGCATCTGTTAACCGAAGATGATTGCACGGTTTTCGAAGAAGCCTCCAAAGCATTTTCGAAAACACTGAACATGAAAAAGGAAATTGATGCGCTAAACCATCAATTGGAAACACGCACTGACTATGAATCCGATGAATATTCAAAGATCATCGAGCAAGTTTCAGAGCTCAGCGAGAAATATTATTCCATGGAAGAAATCAACTTTGATGCGGAAGTTGAAAAGACGCTGATGGGAATGGGATTT
>CAZNRJ010000602.1:0-1607 GCA_964574945.1 uncultured Ohtaekwangia sp.
TAACTTCCGCGATGGATATTTTACTAATGATGAAGCGCATCAATCAGGGGTGATCCGTGTGATTCGAAAGTATCAGCCTGAAATCGTGCTTGCCAATGCCATTTATGACCGTCACCCCGACCACGGAAAAGGAGCAAGCCTTGCATTTGATTCTTGTTTTTATTCCGGCCTTGCTAAGATCGAATCAACGGATAATGGAGTATTGCAAAAGCCCTGGCGGCCTAAATTCTTGTATCACTTTATTCAGAGTCAATTACTGCAACCCGATTTTGTAGTTGATGTTTCTGATTTCTGGGAAACCAAAATGAATGCTATCCGTGCATTTAAAACCCAGTTTTATGATCCCGCCAGCAACGAGCCGGAAACTTTTATCTCCAATCCATCATTTATGAAAATGCTGGAATCGCGGGGGCAGGAGTTTGGCCATGGCATTGGAGCCAAATACGGTGAGGGCTTTACCGTGCGCAGGGTAGTAGGAGTGAATGATCTTTTCGCGCTGCGTTAGTTACGGAGCCAACCGGTGGATCGTCCACACATCATCCGTTTTATAATAGACAATCCGGTCGTGCAGCCGGCTGGGTCTTCCTTGCCAGAATTCAATCTCCAAAGGGGTAACTGCATAGCCGCCCCACTGATGTGGTTTTGGTAATGTTTCCTTTCCTTCAAATCGTTTCTCCAATTCTTTCACGCGTGTTTCCAATAACTCGCGATTTTTAATCAATGAACTCTGGGGTGAAGCCCATGCGCCAATCTGACTCGCGCGTGGCCGGGTCTTAAAATAGTTTTCTGAAGTTGCTTCATCCACGCGATTGCATACTCCTTCAATGCGCACCTGGCGTTCCAACTCAGGCCAAAAAAAAGTAAGGGCACAGGCAGGGTTGGCATCTAACTCTTTTCCTTTTTGACTTTGATAATTTGTGTAGAATAAAAATGCATTGTTTTCAATGCCTTTTAATAATACAATCCGTGCCGAAGGTTTTCCGGTTTCAGAAATTGTTGATAAGGTCATTGCATTGGGTTCCAGCGCCTGCGACTTCAATGCTTCATCAAACCATTTTTCAAACTGGGCAATCGGGTTTTTGTTTACTTCCGCCAGGTCCAATGTGGTTTTGGAATAGTCTTTCCGAATTTTAGCAATCGAACTCATATCATTTTTTAAAAAATAAATATTTAACCCAAAATTAACCACACACGTCTTAGATACTAAGTATTCAAGTAACTATATGCTTCCTTTCATTTGTGTTTCAATAGTTTAGCGCTAAATACATTTTTAAGAAATATTTTTTCAATCATAACTGGGGATTGTAATTGACGTTATTTAGTTTACGGCATGGAATTCTTTAAATATAAGAATAAGGTACTGCCCCAAAAAGGGGGACTGCTTTTATCGGAGCCCTATTTGGCCGATCCTAACTTTGAGCGGACTACCATTTTGCTTACCGAACATAACGAAGAGGGTTCCGTAGGTTTTATTTTAAACAAACCGTCCGAAACGCGCGTGGCCGAAGTAATGGATGATTTAAAGGAATTTGATTCGCGGGTTTTTATAGGGGGACCGGTGCAACAGGATACATTACATTTCATCCATCGTGTTCCTGCCATTGAGG
>CAZNRJ010000603.1:0-1606 GCA_964574945.1 uncultured Ohtaekwangia sp.
GTGCGGTATGTGATAAATGCTTTGCCCGTACCAACTTCCAAAACAGAAGTGCGACTTGACATTACCTCCATAACAGCCGGAAATTATTCATTAGAGTTTACCGGGTTTGAATCTTTTACAGATGGTTCAATGCCCATGTTGTTGCGTGATGACTTCATGGGAAATGAAACCGATATTCGTTCCAATCCAAATTATTCGTTCCAGGTTACGGCTGATGCAGCGTCCTTTGGTGATGCACGTTTTACAATTGTTTTTGGTAAGGAAGAAGTGGTTACGGGACTTGAGTCACACGATGCCCCACACATCACATTCTATCCAAATCCAACAAAAAATATGGTGAATGTGGAGGTTCGATCAGATAAGGATGTCCATGCAAAAATTGTTTCATTAACAGGATCAACCTTGTTCGAGCTGCCCCTTCAGGGTGAGTTTGTCAGGAAGGGTTCATTCAACCTCGAAGACCAAACCGATGGAATTTACATTCTCATGGTGCAAGAGGGAACTCAGTTGTTTGTAAAGAAAATTCTTAAGAAAAGATAGTTAAGAGGCACTCAGAGCGATAAATCAGTCTGCAAGAAGTTGCCGGGTTTTAGACTACCTTACACAGGAACTCACTAAACCCAAACCACATGAAACGATTACTGGTAACCGTTGTAGCTGTACTCGCCTTCTTTTGCTCACATGCGCAAAGTGCAGAAGCTGAAATCAGAAAACTGGAAGACGAAGCAAGGGAAGCCATTCTTAAAAAGGATACGGTTGCCATGCGCAAACTGTATTCGCCTGATTTTGTAGTGAACTCTCCGGCCAATAAGGTGGAAACATTTCAAGACCTTTTAGCACGGATTCGAAGCGGTAGCATTGATCGCAACACGTTTGAAAAGAATATTGAGAAAATTTCAATTACCGGTAACGTTGCTATTGTAATGGGGAACGAACTAGTAACCCCAACAGGTACAGCAGCCGACACCGGCAAAACCGTAAAGAGGCGCTACACAAACATCTGGATCAAAAACAAAAAGAGTTGGCAGCTTGTTGCACGCCAATCCACGATTATTTCTGTGGAGTAGATGGTTAAATAATGTTCAGGGAAGTAAATGCAAAAATTGATTATAGGGTAGAGTCACCGAGTTTTGATCATAGAGTAATCTTAAGCAGCAGGGGGACTTATTTTACAATGCAAATTGCATACCCACTTAAATTAAAGAGTTTTAAGAAATAGGTGTGACCGCACAGGCTGACGGCTGTGCTCCCTTTATTGCGTCAACAAAGTGATGAAAATCATCATGGACACCAACATCCGTCATTATCGATTTTCTTCCGTGTTACTAAATTTATTGTACGAATCAAGACAATAAATTATGCTGGGCTCACTTACAAAAACACAAATCGATCACGTACTGAATAGTCAAGTACTTGGCAGAATTGGGTGCTATGCGGATGGCAAAGTATTTATAGTTCCCATTACCTATGTATATGAGGGTGATTTTATCTATGCACATTCCAAAGAAGGCATGAAAATTAAAATGATGCGCAAGAATCCAAAAGTATGCTTTGAAGTGGACGTGGTGGACAACATGGCCAACTGGCGAAGTGTAATTTTATGGGG
>CAZNRJ010000604.1:0-1604 GCA_964574945.1 uncultured Ohtaekwangia sp.
AAAGCATTAGTGGATAAAATGGGAAGTGAGCTGCGGTGCGAAAGCGAATTGGGACCGGGCACCACCTTTATCATAAAGATGGAAAAAAGTGACGAACCGGTAGTCAGGAAAAAATCAGTAGCGGCAATTAATTAAAAAGATAGTAATCGTCTTCATTGCCGCTTAGTACAGCCTCAAGCGAATCAATTACGTTTTCGTCTTTAATCACATAATCGCGCACACCCCGTTGAATAAAGTTTAGCACCAGGTTCCCGTCATCCAGCGAACTGAGCATAACAACTTTATTCTTTTCCGTCAGGCGCGATTTTATTTTTTCATATAAATCTATGCCGCTCATACCGGGCAATTTATAGTCAATGATCAAGACTTCCGGTAAAGTTTTAGTAAGGGCCACCAACCCATCTTCGGCACTGGAAAATGTATGAATGACATACTCAGCATTATTGCTTAGCGATTTCTTAATGAAGTCCGCATAAATGGCATCGTCCTCTATCAGGTATATCGTCATAGGTCACGTAAGTGGTTGCAATATAACAAGTTCTTTATTTCAGGACACGGTAAAACCCATTGATGCCACGAATTTTCACTTCATTTTGCCGCTTGTTGAAACTTTTTAGGTTAAAAGCTTCATACACGCTACCTTCCTTACGCCTAACCTGCTGCTACTTTATGAAACACCTTGCTCCCATCTTTATTTTGCTGCTATCGGCCGGCATCAGTTGCACCGACTCAAACCAAAAAAGTAAGTTGAAATTTTCAATTTCATTCACACAAGAGATGAGCGATCAGGCCCAGGATGGGCGATTACTGCTCATGTTAGCGAATAATGATAAATCAGAACCACGGTTTCAAATAGGGGGTGGCTTGAAAGCACAGTTAGTTTTTGGGATTGATGTGGAGGGCATGAAGCCCGGTGAGGAAATTATTGTTGATGGAGAAAACGCTTTTGGTTTCCCGATCCGGTCACTAAATAATATTCCAACCGGTGAATACTTTGTACAGGCCCTGGTAAACCGTTACGAAACATTTAATCTAAAAAATGGCAAAACCGTAAAACTTCCACCCGACCAGGGCGAAGGTCAACATTGGAATACCAAGCCCGGGAACTTTTATAGTGCTCCTCAAAAAATTTCTGTTGATCCGTCCAAACGCGAAACGATAAAGATTTTGATGGATAAAAAAATTGATGCCTTGCCGGAGCCTGCGGATTCCAAATATGTAAAGCACATAAAGATTCAAAGTAAATTACTAAGCGAGTTCTGGGGGCGCCCAATGTTTTTAGGGGCACATGTGCTTTTGCCCGAAGGCTTTGATGAACACCCGCAAGCACATTATCCACTCATGATTTATCACGGTCATTTTCCCAGCGACTTCGGGGGCTTTAGTACCGAACCTCCTCCAGCGGACATGGATACAACCGATTACTCGGAACGGTTTGGGATTTATGGCTATAACAAATTTCAAAAACAGGAAGCTTACAATTTTTATAAGCAATGGTCAGGCAAAAACTTTCCGCGGTTTTTAGTGATTGAAATTCAACATGCAAATCCTTATTACGATGATTCGTATGCCGTCAACTCTGCAAACCTGGGGCCTTACGGGGA
>CAZNRJ010000605.1:0-600 GCA_964574945.1 uncultured Ohtaekwangia sp.
GAACCACAACTTCGGCACTATAAAAGAAGGCGATAAAGTAAAGCATACTTATAAATTCAAAAACATTGGCGCTAAGCCCTTAATAATCTCCGATGCGAAAGCAGCCTGCGGATGTACGGTTCCTTCCTTTCCTAAAGAACCCACCGCACCGGACCAGACAGGAGAGATTGTTGTAGAATTTAATAGTGACGGAAAACCCGGGCATCAGCATAAAGGGGTAATGATCTATTCCAATGCACAAGAACCGGCGATGCAGATCAGTTTTGATGCAGATGTAGAAAAAAAATAAGCCCGTGAATTTCTTGAAAAAAATTGATCCGTATTTATCGCTTATCAAATTCAGCCATACTGTTTTTGCTTTGCCCTTTGCTTTGACGGGCTTTACGCTGGGCATCGTTGACGTCAATAAAAAACTCAGCCTGTATTGGTTCGCCGACAATTGGATGTTGTTTCTGAAAGCGCTGCTCTGCATGATATTTGCACGCAGTGCGGCAATGGCGTTCAACCGCTATCTGGACAGAAAATATGATGCGCTCAACCCGCGCACAGCACAGCGTGAAATCCCTTCAGGTATCATTAGCCCCAACAGCGCGTTAATGT
>CAZNRJ010000605.1:610-1598 GCA_964574945.1 uncultured Ohtaekwangia sp.
ACAATATTTAATTCGGTATTGTTTATCATTACCACCCTGTTTATCAACCGCACGGTATTCTGCCTTTCCATCATTGCCTTGTTTGTGATTCTTTTTTACAGCTATACCAAACGGTTTACCGCCTTGTGCCATTTGGTTTTGGGGGTGGGTTTAGCGCTTTCCCCTGTAGGCGCTTTCCTTGCTGTTACGGGTTATTTTAAACTATTGCCGGTCTTATTATCGCTTATTGTTTTCACATGGGTGTCGGGTTTCGATATTATTTATGCACTGCAGGATGAAGAATTTGACCGTTCACAAAAACTCCATTCCATACCGGCTGCATTAGGGAAAAAGAATGCACTGATGATTTCCGGTCTCTTACATTTTTTAAGCTTTTGTTTTGTGGTATATACAGGATGGGCCGGTAATTTCAACTGGATTTTTTGGATCGGTGCGGGCATCTTTTCGAGCCTGTTATTTTACCAGCACACATTGGTAAAACCCAACGATCTCAGCAAAGTAAACATGGCATTTGCGAATACCAACGGCATAGCCAGTATTTTATTCGCTTTATTCGCGATTACCTCATTCATCATACAAACACCTTTATGAATATCGCATTGATCGGTTATGGAAAAATGGGAAAGGCTATAGAAAAAGCAGCTTTAGAAAAAGGGCACCGGATCGTCCTGAGGATCACACATGAAAATACGGCCGGTTTAACAGAAGAAAACCTTCGTAATGCCGATGTCGCTATAGAATTTACCTCTCCCGAAGCGGCAAAGAAAAATGTCATTTATTGCCTGCGCACAGGCACTCCTGTGGTTTGCGGTACTACGGGCTGGAATCAACATTTGGCGGAAGCCAAACACGAAGCCATAAAAAATAATACCTCTTTTCTGCAATCCTCCAATTTCAGCATTGGGGTTACTGTTTTCTTTGAGATAAACAGGCTGTTAGCTTCCCTGATGAATACACAGGAAGATTTTGTGATACCGGAGGATACCGG
>CAZNRJ010000606.1:0-1588 GCA_964574945.1 uncultured Ohtaekwangia sp.
GGCGTTCAGTTTTCCATTGACTTTGATAGCACTCAGAACACTGACTTTAGGATTAAAAGTCCATGCCCATTGAACTTGTGCCAACAAGGAATCCAACGTTTCTGGTTTGTATTGTTTGAAATCTTTTCGATAAATCTCTAACAATAATTGTGCGGACTGCCTGGAGCGGTCACTATGGATGATTACCTCCGCTAACTGTTTAGCATTATCACCCATTTCACTTCTTAGGGCTTTCAATAGAACTTTTTCTTCTTTTCGGATCTTGCGCTCTTCATTCCAGTTGTCTACCTGGAAGGCCAATAAAATACCAATCACCACGAAAAATATTTCCCCAACAACATACAGCACAATACCGTAACTACCGCCTACCAGAAGACTTTGCCTGATTTTTCGAAAGATGTTAGACATTGGTTGGTTTGTTTATTTTGTTTTCTATAAACCTTGGCATGAAAGCCCTCACAACATTTAACGCCATCGAATTTATTGAAGAGCTAATTTAAAAGTTACTTTGTTACAATACTCTTAGTTCGGTTGCCTAATCAGGAATTATTTTTTCCCCTTTCATACGTGCTAAAATAATGCTTTTTTAAAGGTTATTCTGAATAATCACCAAAAAAGAGATTTCCTGAGAAATGATCCGCTTGGATACCTGGATAATTGGAAGAGTGAAATGAATGAACATTTTGTTTCTGAGGTTTCATTGAGTGGAAACCCTTCAGTGGACATTTTCAAATGTATTGTTTCTTTTTTGACAACTTACATTAGTCAAATTATTCCATGGTCTGCAAATTATACCTTAGTGTTAACGATAAATCTCCCCTTGAATAAAGGTGAATTACTTTCGGTATCTTTTCCTCAAAATAAATTTGTTTCAAAGGCTGTGAGAATCCTAACACGATTGAAAAGGATTTGTAAATATCCACAACAACTCCTATCCAAATTTCGAAATTAGTTTATCAGCTGAAGGCTCTATATTCTGATTATTAAATGGATTAATACGTTTGTTAATGTCTATAGTAGAAACACCATTCTCAATAAGAGAGTAGTGATACTCGTACGAACCAGTTGTATAGTAGACATATTTAATTCCAATTGCTGTTTTTACGAATGCCTTCTTTAAGTCAATTACATAACCCACGCCTGCTGAAAGTGAGATTTTCTCAAAATTTATTTTTTCTTCTATCTCGACTGAATATGGCTCCTGATTTATTGGATCAAGGCCGCTCTTATAATAAACAGTCCGTTGGCCAGTCCCGGAATACTGAATACCCAAAGTAGCAAATGTTTTATCACTTAGTGAACGAGTTGACCATAGGCCGAACATTGGTTTAATGATTGGCTTTATGGTTTCTTATCCACCTCCATAGGTACTAGCGCTAGAACTTTGATGTATTTTCCTATTCTTGATTTTGATATGATCAAAGCCGTTCACCTTTACTAAGGTGTTTATCCGGAAGAATTCGGTATCATCTTTAGTGACCCTCATTCAATTCCTCCCACTAATCAGGAATTATTTTTTCCCCTTTTTGCGACAAGTAATAATTCAATGCCCGGTAGGAAGTATAAAACTTATAAATATTGCTTACGT
>CAZNRJ010000607.1:0-1586 GCA_964574945.1 uncultured Ohtaekwangia sp.
ATCCCGCCTACTGCGGGATCCGCGATGACAAAGTATTTTTGAGATGACTTCTAATAACAAATATAAAGCTTAACGCTGAACCAATAATTTCTGCCTGAATAAAGTCTGATTCGAATAAAAACTAAGCATGTAAATTCCAACCGGAAGGGCTGATACATTTACAACCGTTAACTCATTTTCATGCGCGAATGGCAAAATCCATGATTGGCCTATTGGGTCGGTAAGTGTAATTGAAGAAATATTCTTGTTGGGAATATAGAGCCAATCTTTGGCAGGGTTTGGATAGATCGTAGTCTCGCTATGGTCTGCACTTAAAATGGGGCTGAAGACAGCTGTGTAGGTAATATCATTAGTGGGCGTTGCCAATAATTGTATTACATCCCCTCCGTGCAGCCAGTTGGAAAATTGATACCCAATGTTATTTAGGCTTTGAAGTGTGTACGTCCCAATTTCTCTTTTTATTCCTTCAACACTTTCAATAGACACAGGTGTTGTTTTAGGTTGGCCGTCAATGGTTATCTGCAAGCCGGAAGGATCAGTAACAAAATTTAAAAAGGATTTTTGCGGCAGCACATCAACCGAGTCCTTTCCAACACTTCCTTTCGAATCGGTAACGGAAAGTATAAACCGGTACCAGACATTGGCTGAGGTCTCGCCCTGATCAGGAATTTCGAAAGCGCCCATGCTAATACCGTTGCGAATCGGCTCATCATGTTTATGGGTGTCGTGGTGAAAATTAATTTGCCAACTCATAGCTGTTGCGGAAAGAGCGCCATCTTCCGCATCTGTTCCCGATCCTGAAAATGAAATAGTTGTTCCGGCAACATAGGTTGAATTTTCAGCAGGGGTAATAATGTGCGCGACAGGTTTTGTGTTTGACAGCACGGTAAGCGTGGCTGAATTACTAATGGCTTGTCCTGCGGTATTTGTGACGGTTACTTTATAATTTCCGGCATCGGTTAGTTGCACATTTTGGATTGTGTACGTGGATTGGTTTGCGCTTAGTATTGGAGAGTCATTTTTTAGCCATTGATATTGAAGTGGGTTTGTGCCCGAAGCCGTTACCGAAAATGTTACAGGTTCGTCTACTGATTTTGTTACAGAGGCAGGATGCGTATTAATCGTTGGCGCACTTGAACTTGAAGACGTAATTTTATAAAGTGCGCTTGATCCACGACTTAAGTAATACAAGTTTCCATCTGTACCTGTTGTAAGACTTACACTTGAGCCTCCAACATTAGAGGCAAACAATGTAGTAGCAGGTGTGCCTGAAAGACTGAGTGAGTAAATCCAGTTGCTGCAATAATCCTGGTAGAAGAAATTACCGATGTATGAGGCAGGATAATTGGTAAATGAAGGATTGAAAAATGTTCCCCCTGTAATCGCACATCCGGTGGGTGCCGGGCCCGAGTGATTGTATGAAAACACAGGATTTGTAAATGCTGAGTTTGCGCTATTTCCTTCCGCAGTTGGCCAGCCAAAATTACGCCCGCCCTGAGTAGCGTCATTTATTTCTTCCACAGAACTTTGCCCCACATCATTCACATAAATTTTCCCGGTAAGGGGCTGAACAGAAAAGGGATAAG
>CAZNRJ010000608.1:0-1585 GCA_964574945.1 uncultured Ohtaekwangia sp.
GCTTTTCCCAAAAAGTTCTAATTGTACTTTTAGCAATAACTCTCATCAACAACCCAAAGTTATAAAAAGTTTACGAAATGTAAACTTATGACGACATTCTGGCAAAATTCCACTATTGGCAAAATTCTTGTCATTTTGCAGTCCGTTAATCGATTATTATGGAAAATACTTCTCCGCAAGAGCAGGAAATAGAAAAACAAGTTGAATCAAGCGCTGAATCCCCGGAAGGGCAGCCGGTAGAGCCTGAAAAAACCGAAACGAAGGAAGATTCAATAGACCCTATTAAGAAAATTCAAGACGAATTGGCAGAAGCCAAGGACAAGTACATCCGCCTGTATGCCGAGTTCGATAATTTCAGGCGCAGGTCATCTAAAGAAAAACTCGAAATGATTCAATCTGCCAATGAGCAATTATTAAAGTCGTTGCTGCCGGTGTTGGATGATTTTGAACGGGGCGAAAAAGCGTTTAAGGAAAGAAATGATAAAGAGTCTGAAGGTTTTTTTCTGATTCAGAATAAGTTTAAGAAAGTACTTGATCAGTACGATGTAAAACCGATGGATGCACAAGGAAAGGATTTCAATCCTGACCTTCACGAAGCCATCACCCAGGTTCCTGCACCACAGGAAAAATTAAAAGGGAAAGTTATCGATGTAGTTGAGAAAGGATACTTGCTTAACG
Organism: uncultured Ohtaekwangia sp.; assembly: GCA_964574945.1. Taxonomy (GTDB): domain Bacteria; phylum Bacteroidota; class Bacteroidia; order Cytophagales; family Cyclobacteriaceae; genus ELB16-189. The sequence continues at coordinate 679 of CAZNRJ010000608.1, forward strand.
ACAAAGTTATTCGTTTCGCTAAGGTTGTAGTGGGTAGTTAAGTTTCTGACCAAGCTTCATCAAAACTAAAAACTAACGGCAAATCTCGAATCTCTAATTTCCAAAATCGAACCTCGAACTTCTAACCTCAATCATGTCAACAAAAAGAGATTATTACGAAATACTGGGTGTAGGCAAAAACGCAACCCAGGAAGAAATCAAAAAAGCATACCGTAAGGTGGCTATTCAATTTCACCCCGACAAAAATCAGGGTGATAAGGCAGCCGAGGAAAAGTTTAAGGAAGCTGCCGAGGCATACGAGATCTTAAGCAATGCAGAGAAGCGGGCGCAATATGATCGCTTTGGTCATTCCCGTCCGGGAGCCGGTGGGTTCCGTGGTCATGATATGAATATGGAGGACATCTTCAGTCAGTTTGGGGATATTTTTGGGGGCGGAGGCGGAAGTCCGTTTGATAGTTTTTTTGGGGGCGGAGGTGGCGGAAGAACCCGTCAGCGTAAAGGCTCTAACCTAAGGATTAAACTTAAACTTTCGTTGGAAGAAATTTCCGGTGGAGTTGAAAAGAAAATAAAAGTAAACCGGCTTGTTCGCGCGGAAGGAGTTACCTTCAAAAACTGTACAACCTGCGGTGGCACGGGCCAACTGAGAAAAGTGGTGAACACCATGTTGGGGCAAATGGTATCCACTACAACGTGTTCGGCCTGTAATGGTGCCGGTCAATTAATTGACAAACGCCCGCCCGGAGTTGACAATTCCGGATTGGTTTCTAAAGAAGATATGATCACCGTAAAAATTCCTGCGGGAGTTAGCGAGGGTATGCAACTTTCTATGTCGGGCAAAGGAAATGAAGCACCGGGTGGCGGCATTCCTGGCGATCTGTTAATTCTGATCGAGGAAGTTGAAGACAAA
>CAZNRJ010000609.1:0-1580 GCA_964574945.1 uncultured Ohtaekwangia sp.
TGACGAAGCCAAAGATGGCGCTGAAGGTCTTGCTAAATTAGAAAGCGAGCATTATGATGTGGTGTTTTGCGATATAAAAATGCCTAAGATGGACGGCATGGAAGTATTGCAACAAGCAAAGGAAAAAGGAATCGCCTCCACATTTGTTATGATTTCGGCACATGGCACTACCGAAATTGCTGTGGATGCAACGAAGCTTGGTGCATACGATTTTCTTCAAAAGCCGCCCGATCTGAATCGCTTACTTATAACCCTTCGAAATGCGCTTGACAAAAACAATCTCGTAAAGGAAACCAAAACATTAAAGAAAAAAGTATCTCTCAAATATGAGATCATTGGAGACTCAAAACCTTTGCTTGAAGTAAAGGAAATGATTGATAAGGTAGCGCCCACAGAAGCGAGAGTGCTTATAACAGGACCAAACGGATCAGGCAAAGAATTAGTAGCCCGGCAATTACATGAAAAGAGTTCGCGCAGCACCGGCCAATTTGTGGAAGTCAATTGTGCAGCCATTCCATCTGAATTAATCGAGAGCGAATTATTTGGCCACGAAAAAGGTTCTTTCACTTCTGCCATAAAACAACGCATTGGTAAGTTTGAACAAGCCGAAGGCGGCACATTGTTTTTAGATGAAATTGGAGATATGAGCCTGGCTGCGCAAGCAAAAGTGCTAAGGGCCCTGCAGGAGAGTAAAATTACCAGGGTTGGTGGCGACAAGGATATTTCAGTTAACGTGCGCGTACTTGCCGCAACAAATAAAGACCTTAAAAAAGAAATTGCTGAACACCGCTTTCGCGAAGATCTCTATCACCGCTTGTCGGTAATCGTTATTAAGGTTCCTTCATTAAACGATCGGTCGGAGGACATACCCGTATTAGCAGAAAAATTTCTTGGCGACATTGCTAATGAATATGGTTCTAAGAAAAAGGAGATGGATAAGGAGGCTATTGAACTGCTTCAAAAGCACGACTGGACGGGAAACATCCGTGAACTGAGGAACGTAGTTGAGCGGTTAATAATAATGAGTGAGGCCGCAATCGGGCCTGCTGAAGTGAAGAAATACCTTTGAAAATCGCTTAAATGCGAGATTCAGGGGTGGTTTTCTTAACCTCTTTCTTGCTATACGTTGGGCAGGTGTACTGACTGCATGAAGTCAGAAATGCAAGAAGGGCAACAAAAGCTAGGATTTTCTTCATTTTAGTGGCTTTAATAAGAACAAAAATATCAATCTTTTAAATCTCCGCAAACAATATATCAGAAAATTGCAACCTGGCGACAAAAATGACTACTCGACCAGTAAATTACAACCCCTTACATCGCTATTATCAATCCTGCCCAACACCTCAAAATTACCCATTTCATTTATCCGGCCTAAATCCTGGGTTTCTATAAACGCACAGGAATGAAAATTTGCCAGGTCAATAATATTTATCGCTCCTGCCCGATCTCTCGCAAGAGAGAACGGATCATTAATATCCCTGACAAAAACTCTCATCCAGGGCGGGCATTGATAGTAACCATTCGATTGGGAATAAGCCTGAGACATCAGCTCGGTCATTCCATATTCTGAATGGATGACA
>CAZNRJ010000610.1:0-1578 GCA_964574945.1 uncultured Ohtaekwangia sp.
TTTTGCAGCCATTGCCTGGTCGCGAATGTTTACCAACCCAATTTTCTTGTACACGCTTTTGCGCCAGGCCCGTCCTTTGGGTGCCGGGGTACCGCGGTTATCAATCGACAGATAGATGTATCCTTCTTCGGCTAAATCTCCGTTGAAAAGAAAATTGTGACTCACACCATAGGTATCATGCACGTTGGCGCCCCACGGTTCTGTGTAAACATAAAAGAGTACAGGATATTTTTTAGAGAGATCAAAGTTGGCGGGCTTCACCATCCAGCCATCCATTTCAATTCCTTCTTCCGTTTTGACTTTGAAGAATTCAACCGTTTTTTCCTGTTCGGCATTTTTTAATTTGGATTGAATGCTATTCGATTCATTTAATGCTTTATGCTTTGGCAGGGAAATCAATTCAGTTACCGGTTTTGTAAAACTGTTGTTAAAACTATGTGTGGCATAAGCACCTGTTGGCGAAATAGAGTAATCATGGGTGCCCGGCAATGTTACGGGAGATACCCGTTCAGCCTGGCCTTTCCCATCAAGCCTGGTTTTGTATAAATATTTTTGAGTAGCGTTTTCTGGTGAGGCTAAAAAATAGAGCAGGTTATTTTTTTCATCGATCAACCGGATGTCCATCACATCAAAATTGCCTTTGGTGATAAGGGTTTCTTTCGAACCATCTTTTGAAATGCGATACGCATGGCGCCAGCCATCTTTTTCACTCATCCATAAAAATTCTTTGCCACCGTTCAGCCATTTGAAATAATGACGAAAGTCAAGGGCGTAAACATTTTCCCAGGGCGTATATAAATCAATCCAGGCTTCATCTTTTTCGGTGTAAACCAAAGTAGCTTTTCCTGTTTTTGGTTCGCAGGAAAAAATTTTGCTTTCGTTTTGTTTGCGATTGAGCTGCTGAACTAAAATTTCATTTGCACTATTCCATTCTATTCGCGGTAAATAATTTTGTTTAGGGTCACCGGGTATTGCCAGCCAGGTTGTTTTATTGGTGGATAAATCGGCCACGCCAATTTTTGCGGGCGATGGAGTTTGCCCGGCTGTGGGATACTCAACCGGAATGATTTTAGAATAGACAGAATCTGTGTTATTGATCATATAGAAATCACGAATCTGGTTGGCATCCAATTGCCAGTAAGCTATTTGTTTGCTGTCAGGACTCCACTGAAAGCCATCGCGGCAAGCAAACTCTTCTTCATACGCCCAGTCGAATGTGCCATTGATTAATTTCCGGTTGCCATCTGTTGTGATTGCCTTTACTTGCCCGCTCGCCAGGTTTTCAACATACAAATTTTGCCCGCTTACATAAGCCACCTGGGTAGCATCAGGCGAAAGCTTGGCAAACAGGAGTGAAGATTCGGGCCGATCTTTACCAACCTGCTTCAATGTTTTGGATGTGCGATCCAATACCCAGTAATCTCCACGGGTATCCAAGCGCCATACTTTTTGGGTATTCGTGAAAATCAAAACTTTAGCCTGATCAGCGGATAAAGAAAAATTCCGAACCGGTAAGCTTCGGCTGTGACCCGCAGGAGTTAGTTCAGCCCGGGTTACAAAGGGAGTCTTTATATTATC
>CAZNRJ010000611.1:0-1569 GCA_964574945.1 uncultured Ohtaekwangia sp.
GTTACCGGATCGCCTGAACGTTCCTGCTATCGGATATAGATAAGCCTTGCTGTTATTAATTTGTATTTGCGCCTCGGGCGAAGAACCAAACAACTTGAAATTACCATAGTCGAAAAAGAAAAGATAGGGAGAAGGATTTATTGAACGCAGCGAACGATAGACATTAAACTCATCGCCCTGAAAACCCATGGTAAACCTGCGCGAAAGAACAATCTGAAACACATCGCCCCGGTAGCAATGCTGCTTTCCTTTTTCAATCATTTCAAGAAACTCAGCATCCGTGTAATTTGACTGCTCCTGATCGGTAAGTTTAAAATGAAACGTGGTGATTCGGTTGTTGAATATCAATTGTTCAATCCTGCCCAAAGAACTCTCGTTGGATGTATTTTCAAACTGATGTTCGAATAAAGTCATCTCGTTAAAGAAATGATCAACCACAATCACATAACGATAGAGCGAGTAAATCATGTCAGGCAGTTCCGATTCAGTTTTCTGAATCTCTACATCCTCAAAATACCGAACTGAGTCGTACGCCATGTACCCGAATAATCCGTCATGGGGATACTTGGTTGCTGCTGAATGATCGGGATGAAATGAATGCTTGAACTTTTCCAATAACTCGGCAACTTGCCCTGTTTTTGAAATCGGTATTTTCTCAACTTCCTTTTCGGGATATCGAATCTCCACCTGATTATTAACCACCCGAAACATTGCCAGCGGATCGCAGCAAATAAATGATAAGCTGTTCTCATTACCATGATAGTCTGAGCTCTCAAGTAAAATGCTGGCCGCGAATACATCCCTTAACTTCAGGTAGATATTCACCGGTGTGATGGTGTCGGCCAGCAATCGCTTTGAATATGTTTTTAATTTGTAATTCATCCTTTGATAGTACTTCGGGTTTGAACAAAAAAGAGAAGGCCCACTGTGAACAGCGGGCCTTCGGCATTATGTTTTACATAGCTGGGCTGCTCACCAATCGAAATTCGACTTGTGCCACCACCATGCAGTATGTACTGAGCTAATCATCATTAGGCTTGTGCTTTTTTACGGGCTGTTTTTTTAGGCTTAACTTCTTCACTTGCACCAGCAATCACAGGTTTTTTAGAAGCAACCCGCTTTAGCCTGGCTTTAATTTTCGATTTGTTCCTTGAAACACCAAAGGAACCTTTTTCGCGTTTGCCTTTAGCTGTTTTTTTGTCTCCTCTTCCCATTGAAATTTTAAAATTTATTGGCAAGTATAGCAAAGGGTTTACTTTTCACCAAATATTGACGCTCTGTTTCATTCGAATAGGTAATAGATTATTAGTTTGCAGCCATTATGGGAAAAGAAAACAATATCGTTCATCAATATTTCAAGAAAGAGACGGAAGAAGCAAAAATCCTTGTGAAGGTAAATCCCATCCATCTTAAAGGAACGGAGATATGGGTTGGCAAGACCGGAACTGAAATTCGTGACCTTGAATTTGATGGGGGGATTTTCGATGACCTGAAAGCCGATGGGTTTGCAGAAGTAAATGCCCTTGAATTCAATCTTTACTTGTCGGGCCTGGTTTAAGTTTATCCTTT
>CAZNRJ010000612.1:0-1512 GCA_964574945.1 uncultured Ohtaekwangia sp.
ACGCGAATAACAAACAAATTTTTCCTGGTCTTTAGCGGTAGTTGAAATAGCGATGAAGGTTCCGGGCAAATCAATGCCGCCACCCTTAAGCATTTGACGCACTTCTTTGTTACCGTCAACAACAACTGTATCTGTTACTAATTTCTTTGGGTTTTCCTTAATAAACTTCTGATAGCTACTTGCAATCAAGTCCCGATCTGCCTTCGTTACAATTCGTTCAAAGCCCATAAAGAAAGGACCTCTTACTATAAAATTTAATTTTGAAAGATCAAATTCTAACCAACCGTTTCTCATTTCAGATTCCAGAACAATGCTTTGCTGAAGTAAGTCATTGCCGGGTTGATGAGTCACTGTATCAACTTCATAAAACCGAACCCTCATTTTAAAGGAAGGAAGGTTGTTTCTGAAAATCCTTATTTGTGCTTTGCTCAGGTAAACCGGAAACGAAAAGCCAGGATTCGTATTTTCATCTATCAAAATAGCCAACGCAGCCCCTGCGGTAAGTGTATCGGTTTCTAATACACCACCCCGCGATCGGGAATTCCCAAATTCAAAATGCTTATTTGATTCGCGCTTTGTATTTATCTCAACCTCTTTGAGATAAACTACATGCTCTGTTAAAGAGACTATGATATACGGTTGACCAGCATCAGCGACAGCAAAATGTTTACTCGCATATCCAAGTGCAGAAAACAAAAGGGAATCTGATTGATGACGTATTGGAATACTCAGGGAAAAACTTCCATCTTCATTAGAAATTGTTCCGACCGTTGAATTCAAAATACCAATATTTACATAAGGAATCGGTCGATCCTGGGTATCCACCACTTTGCCCTGAACAAGAACCTGGGAATAGGCAAACTGGGAAATCAAAAGAAGTATAAGTGTTCGAATCATTGCGCTGCTATTTCAGGGTAGATGCCGGGCGGGGTGCAATAGTTTGATTTTCAATAAAACAAAAAACCTCAAGCTGAGTTGAGGTCTTTTTAATCTTCATAAAGAAAGAGGGCTTATCCCAACTTATCCAACACATCCATTACTTCTTTCACATGCACACGACTGGTTTCCAGCAGCGCTTTTTCATCACTGTTCAAATCCAGTTCAATCACTTTTTCAATACCATTTTTGCCAAGCACTACAGGCACACCGAGGTAGCAATCCTTAATACCATACTCACCATCTAACTGCATACACACCGGTAAAATTCGTTTTTGATCTTTCACAATCGCCTCTACCATTTGTGCAGCTGCCGAGCCCGGTGCATACCACGCTGAAGTGCCCATCAACTTAACCAATTCGCCACCGCCCACTTTTGTGCGCTCAATGATTGCGTTCAATTTGTCTTTGCTTATCAATTCCGTTACCGGGATACCGGCCACCGTTGTATATCTTGGAAGGGGAACCATCGTATCGCCATGGCCTCCTAATAAAAGCGCCTGGATATCTTTTGGAGATACATTCAATGCTTCTGCCAAAAACGCACGGTAACGTGCCGTATCCAAAATACCGGCC